>JAZSCG010000123.1:0-9577 GCA_045602805.1 Feifaniaceae bacterium | reverse complement strand
CTCCTTGGCTCACAGAACGACATGGCTACGATCCGACTTAGTGTCTTAATTCGGAGATGGGTTTTCCTCCTCTTTTTCTTCGGTAGAAAGAATATAGAGTTTTTCACAGGCACGCTGTGCCGAGATAAGTTCGTTTATTGCATTTTCGGTCGCATCAAGCAGTGTTAAATACATCTGTTTATAATCTGCCATAATATCACCTCTTTTTATAAATTATAGGTCAGTTTCACCCTAATGTCAATAGGTCAATCAGCCATAATATTAACAGGTGATGTTATGAAAAGACTTAAAGAGTTAAGAAAAGAACGTGGATATACACAAGTAAAAATGCAGATGCTTACGGGAATAGACCAGAGCGACTATTCAAAAATCGAAAACGGAAAAAGATATTTAAACTTTGAGCAATGCAGGAAGATTGCAATTGCTCTTGAAACAAGTATGGATTATCTTGCAGGTCTGACAGACGAAAAAACACCATATCCGAGAAACAAATAACTTAATGAAATTTTCAATTATCAATTAATAAAAAAAGAGACCGAGTGGTCTCTTTTTTTATTTTGCAATGTCCTGTGCACGTTTTTCTCTTATTACGTTTACCTTTATCTGACCGGGATACTCAAGCTCACCCTCGATTTTTTCGGCAATCTTTCTTGCCAGAATCACGATTGCATCATCGCTTATCTTTTCGGGGTTGACCATAATACGAACCTCACGGCCTGCCTGAATTGCAAAGGATTTTTCTACACCGTCAAAGCTTGTCGTTATTTCTTCAAGCTTTTCAAGACGCTTTATGTAGTTCTCCAAATTCTCTCTTCTTGAGCCGGGACGTGCTGCTGAAACCGCATCTGCCGCCTGAACAAGCGCCGCAATGGTGTACTTGGGTGCAACGTCGCCGTGGTGGCTTTCGATAGAATTGATTACTACATCATTTTCCTTATACTTCTTCGCAACGTCCGAACCGAGCTGAACGTGTGAACCTTCAATCTCATGGTCGAGCGCCTTGCCCAAGTCGTGCAGGAGACCTGCCCTTCTTGCAAGATTTACGTCAAGACCAAGCTCCGACGCCATTACGCCTGCAATGTGTGACACTTCGATAGAGTGAAGCAGAACGTTCTGACCGTAGCTCGTTCTGTATTTGAGCTTACCTAAAAGTTTAACAATTTCGGGATGCAGATTTACAATACCTGCTTCAAGAGCAGCCTTTTCACCCTCCTGCTTGATGATGTTGTTGATGTCTTTTCTCGTCTTATCAACAATTTCTTCAATCTTTGCGGGGTGAATACGGCCGTCGTGAATAAGCCTTTCAAGTGACAGACGTGCAATTTCCCTGCGTACAGGGTCAAAGCATGACACCGTGATTACTTCGGGCGTATCGTCAATTATAAGGTCAACGCCTGTGAGTGTTTCAAGTGCCTTGACGTTTCGACCTTCACGGCCGATTATACGGCCCTTCATCTCATCACTGGGAATCGGAACAACCGATATAGTCGCCTCGGCAACGTATTCGGGGGCACAGCGCTGTATAGCCTGAGCAATGATTTCCCTTGCTTTTTCCGTGCTTTCGTCATGAAATTTCTGCTCTGATTCCTTTATCTTGAGGGCACGTTCGTGAACAAGCTCTTCCTCAAGCTGAGTGAGCAGCATTTCCTTTGCCTGCTCCGTGGTGTAGCCAGAAATCCTTTCGAGCGCTTCCCACTGCTGCTTTTTGATGTTTGCAACATCTTCCATCTGAACTTCAACTTCGTGAAGTTTTTCGGCAAGCTTCTCTTCTTTCTTTTCGATTGCATCGTATTTTTTGTCAATGCTTTCTTCCTTCTGATTCAGACGCCTTTCCTGGTTCTGAACCTCTTTCCTGCGCTCTTTGAGCTCGGCTTCCATTTCCGTTCTGCTGCGCAGAATTTCTTCCTTAGCTTCGAGTATTGACTCTTTTTTCTTGCTTTCAGCCGCTTTGATAGCGTCATTAACTATTCTTTTTGCCTCTGTTTCGGCAGAGCCGATCTTGCTTTCGGCAACCCTTTTTCTGTGGCTTGAGCCGAACAAGAATGCAATTACAAAAACAAGCAAAAGAGCAACCACGCCGATAACTAACTGAATTGGTGTAAACGGCATTTTTTGGTTATCTCCTTTTCTGATATTTTAGATTAAATCCTTGTAGGAATAATAATCATAATATAATTATAGTTTTTTATTGTACTTTTTGTCAAGGAAAGTTTAACATTATGTAAAGAAAAATATGTCACATTTACAAGATAAAAGTTTTATGATATAATGACGGGTGGTAAATAACCTTAAGGTTTAAAGGAGATAAAATGCTTTTAACATTCAAAGGCGGCGTTGATGCCGGCAATAAAAGTGAATTTTTAAGCGGCTCGGTAATAAATACGCTCGGTGCAGGGGAAACGCTTGTGCTGTCCGTTCCGTTTGGCTGTACACCCGTGGTTGAAGCGGGGGAGAGGGTGCTTGCAGGGCAGGTTGTTGCCGTGTCCGACAGTGAGTACGGTGCATCTCTGTCGAGTGCGGTGTCGGGTACTGTTGTAAAGGCAACCGCCTCACGTATTACCATTGAAAATGATGGCGAAAATACGCTCTGTGACAAGCTTGATGCAGACGACCCGATAACGCTTCTTCGTGATGCGGGGGTGACTGACCGTTTTGGTTTCTCTGCTGCGCAGAAGGTGGCAAACGCACCTGCACTCTACATCATCAGCTGTGTTGAGGACCAGCCGTACATGGTAAACGTGCAGGCTCTTTTGTCCTGCAGGGCTGACGAGTTTATCGGCGGTATAAAACTGCTCGAAAAAATAAGTGAAAATGCACACATCGTGATATGTACGACGCCTGACCTTGCCGAGTATGCTTCAAGGCTTTCCGAGGCGCTTATGGAGGATGAAAGGGTGCAGTTTGTGACAGTCAGCGGAAAATATCCGCAGAGCTGGCCCCATATTCTAAAGCGCACCGTCACGGCGGAGGAGAGTTGCGAAGTTATAGGAACGGAGGAGCTTTGTAACATTTACAGGGTATTTAAGACAAGAATGCCCGTGACAGAAAAACTCGTTACCTTAAGCGGTGACTGCATGAGACGTGCAGAGGTCTTTTCGGTGCCCTACGGCACATGCGTGTCAACCCTCATAAAAGCGGGGACGAGCTTTAAGCGAGAACCGCTTAAGGTTGTCAAGGGCAGTGTTATGAACGGCGATGCCATATACAATATGCGCTCGCCCATAGACCGCACCGTATCAAGTGTGCTGACACTTTTCGACCATCAGCACCGCTACGCAGGCGAATCGCACTGTATAAGCTGCGGAAGGTGTGATAAGGTCTGTCCCGAAGGCTTAAGCCCCGGCAGTATAATCAAGGCGTATAAGTTAAATGATACGGCGACACTGAGCAGGCTTAGTGTAAACTCGTGCACACTGTGCGGTTGTTGCTCATTTATATGTCCCGCAAGGGTAAATCTGCCGCTTATTTTAAGAAGTGCGCAGCTTATGGGAGAATGATTTATGAAAAAACATAAAAAACTTCTGCTTGTGTCGGCTTCGCCGCATCTCAAGACGGCGCAGGCTACATCGTGGATAATGTTTAACGTGCTTATCGCACTTTTACCTTCGTTTGTTGCGTCGTGTTACTTTTTCGGACGCAGGGCATTATTTATAACACTTATTTCGGTATCCTTTTCACTCGGCTTTGAGTATCTTTCAAGGCTGATGATGGGAAAACTTCCCACCGTAAGTGACCTGTCGTGTGTCGTAACGGGTGTTATCATTGCCTTCTGCCTGCCTGTAACGGTGCCCGTGTGGCTGGTTGCAGTCGCAAACTTTTTTGCAATAGTAATCGTTAAGCAGTGCTTTGGCGGAATAGGTCTTAACATCGTAAATCCGTCGGCGGCGGCACTATCGTTTCTGATGGTGTCCTTTAATGCGTCGATGACAAAATTTATTGCGCCTCTTCTGGGCTTTTCGCAGATAATTCCCGAGGATGCAACCATTGTAACAACGGCGCTCGCACAGCTGAAAGCAAGCGGGCAGACACCGCAAAATATCTTTAACATCTTTATGGGGAACACCGCAGGCAATATCGGTGAGACATCGGCGTTTTTGCTTCTTATAGGCGGTGTATACCTGATAGTAAGACGCATTTCAAACTGGCGTATTCCCGTATCGTTTATAGGTACGGTTGCAATTATTTCGCTTGTAAAGTCGTTTGACTTTACATTTATGCTCGCACAGCTTTTCAGCGGTACGCTTTTCCTTGCGGCATTCTTTATGGCGGTTGACCCTGTTACGTCGCCTCAGTCGCAGTCCGGAAAGGTGTTTTTCGGTGTTATATGCGGTGTTGTGACCTGCTATATACGCTTCTTCGGAACTTATACGGAGGGGGCTGTGTTTGCGGTGCTCATTGCAAATCTTGTAACGCCTGTTATCGACAGCCTTTTACCCGTAAAATACAAGGGTGTCCATACGGTTGAAAAGAAGAAACTGTCGGATTTTTTGCCTAAAAGGAGGAAAGCACAATGAAAGAATTTTTCCTCTCTACGCCCCTTCGCCGTGTAATGACGGCAGGTGCTGCAATTCTTCTGGTATTCGGAATTCTGTCGGTGTGCTCACCCCTCTGCTTATGTACGGCGAAGACAGGGTTATATCGGCTGCCGTGGCAAACGTTTTTCCGACGGCTACGGATTTTAAAGAAGAACACATAAGGTATGACAATGAAATAGAGTCTCTCTATGCCGTTATGACCGATGAAACGGTGGCAGGTTACCTCTATAACGTAAATGCAAACGGCATTTCGGGACAGATAAATTTCTATGTCGGTCTTGATATGACGGGCAGGGTTATCGGTATATATTTCCCCTATCTTGACGAGCCCGTTTCCTACGGTGATATGACCGAGTTTAACAACTTTATAGCCTCATTTACCGGCAGAACAGGCCCCTTTGCAGGGGTAGAGGGTGCGGCAACGCTCGCAGGGGACATATCTCTCGTAGGCGGTGCACATCACACCTGTTATGCGGTTATCGGCGGTGTCAATGCCGTGACGGAGGCTTTTAACGATGAATTCGCAAAGGAGGCGGAATAAATGAAAATCAGAAACTTCGCCTCGGGTGATATATTTATCAGAAACCCGCTTTTGACGGGGGTATGCTTCTTTACTCTGGTTATCACAATGACGATATCACTTCTCAACGGTCTGGCAACGGGCATCTTTGTGACCTGTGCCGCCATGGTATCGCTCGTTATAAGATGGCTTATATCGCTTTATATAGATGAGCAGTGGCAGCTTGCACTTTATGCTCTGTCTGTATGCGCTGTCGTATCTGTTGGTGAGTTTGCGGCAACAGCGCTCTATCCCGACTTTGCATCGAGAATGGCGCTATATCTGCCTCTTACGGCTATATACTGTCTTTCTGACAGGTCGTTTGACTTTACGGCAAAGCCTATGCGTGCAACCTTTGAAACAACGTTTTTCAACTGTCTCGGCTTTACGGCTGTTTGTATTGCAATAGGCGCTGTGCGTGAGCTTCTGGCATTCGGCACGTTGCTCGGCATACCGGTGATGAAAAATTATCTCAAGATGCCCACTATGGTGCTTCCCATAGGCGGTATGATAGTTTTTGCATTCGGTCTTGCACTTATAAACCACATTAAAGGCAAAGGAGGCAAATTATGATAGGACTGCTTTCGCTTGTCATAACGGCAATGATTGCCGAAAATCTGCTCTGCGCAAGGGCTATGGGTATGGAAACGGCACTTTTTGACCGTCACGACTATCTGCATTTCGGCATATTTACGGTCATTTCTTCTACGGTGCTCTCACTTTTTGCCTGGCTTTTTGACTTTTTTGTGTTTGCCCGTTTCGACTTACAGTTTATTCGTGTTTTTGCCTATATACCTCTTCTTTTTACGGTTGTATGGGCACTGCAGTATCTGCCGAAAATAGGCGTTCATCTTGAAAAATACAAGAATGTGCTTATTTTTAACAGCGCTCTGCTGGGTGTTGCCGTAATTACCGCAGTCAAGACATATCCTGTCTATTATGCCGTGCTTTACGGCTTTTTTGCGGGGCTCGGATACATCGTTGCACTGCTTTTATTTAACAAGCTGTGCAGCAGGATAAGTAATGCCGACCTGCCCCGTGCATTTGTGGGTATGCCCTCAAAGCTTCTTATCCTTGCTCTGATGTCGCTTGCCTCAATGGCATTTATCGGAGGTGTTACGGTATGATGATAGTACTCAAAATATTACTTGCGATTATTATTGTCGCAGGAAGCGGTGCTCTTTGCGTATTCTTTCTCAAGGATAAGATTCCTGCCGAGAAGAAGGGGCAGTCGGTGCCGACTCAAAGGCTTACGGCTGTTGTTGCCTGCTGCGGAAATGAGCAGAGTACAGACGTCTCTTTCGACTACGCAGGTGAGCTTACCTGTGAATCGGCGTCGCATCTTTTCGGCGGCGACAAAAGTTGTCCGTATGCCTGCATCGGCTATGGTGACTGTGAAAAAATTTGTCCCGAAAATGCAATTACCATGAAAAACGGCCTGCCGGTCATAGATTCACTTAAATGCACCTTCTGCAAGAAGTGTATTGAAATCTGTCCCAAGGGACTGATAAGACCGCAGAGCTCGTCGTTTTCCTACTATGTTGCGTGCAGTAACAAGCGCTTTGCCAAGACTGAAAAGTATTGCGATACCGGCTGTAACGGCTGCGGTAAGTGTATAGAAGCATGCGATAAAAAAGCAATTTCCTACAACGGCAGAAGGGTTATAATAGATGATAATCTCTGCGACCTCTGCGGAAAATGCATAGAAGTCTGCGACAGAAACGTAATAAAACACGTGTGAAAAAAGCACCCTAAGGGGTGCTTTTTTGCGATATGTGCGGTGCACTCGATATGCCTGACGGCTCGATATGTGCTTCGCACACGATATGTTGCTTCGCAACGATATGGAAGAAATTCCTTGACGGAATTTCTATTGCATTTCGGGACGGCGTCCCCGACGTCCCGATAATGTAAATATGAAAATTAGCTGTTAACTGTCTTCGTAAATTTCGATCATATGTCTGGTGCCTATAGCAACACCTTCTTCATAGTATTCTTCCATAAAAAGCTGTGCTTGTTGTAATTTCAGTAAGCTGATTGAGTCATACAATTCTTTCTGCTTGTCAGTCAAATTTTCAAAAAGTTCATCTTTAAGGGCTTTGATTTTTTTATTATATCTTGAATATTCGGCTTGCCTGTAAGGATTATCTTCAAACATAACGACACCTCAATATGTTATTTAATATGTTATAAACTATAACATATTAAATAAGTTTAAGTCAACATATACTGTGTGTGAGGTGATATGTTATGAATGACAAACTGATCATAAATAAGAAAAACCTAAAAGGTGATGACGGATACAAAATATTTTCAGTAAGAATAAAAGATGATACCATAAATAAATTGAACAGTTTAGCAAAAGAAACAAACCGTTCAAGAAATGAATTAATAAATATTTTATTGGAATATGCGATAGCAAACAGCAAAATCGTATAATTTCAATGATTTTTGATGAAATCAAAACAGGGCTCCCGATACAAAGAAGTTTTGTTCCTTAACTATCAACTTTCAATTTTCAATTAAAAAAGAAGGACTTAAAGTCCTTCTTTTTTTGTTACCGTTATTTCTTCTGCCATTGTTTCGCTTGCTTTTGTTACCGCTATCGACAGATTTTCGTATTCGATTTTCTGACACTGGGCAGGAATGTTTCCGAGCATCTCCGTAAGCCAGCCGTTGACTGTAAGTACGTCAAGGTCTTCGGGCATCTCGAGCGAAAAGTAATCGAAGAAAGTATCTATCTCGGTTGAACAGAGCACTTTATACGTGTTCTCACCGATTTTCTTGATATCTTCAACCGCTTCGTCACTTTCGTCCCATATCTCGCCCACAAGCTCTTCTATAATATCCTCTATAGTTACGATACCTGCCGTGCCGCCGTATTCATTTACGACAATCACAATGTGAGTGTGAGTTTTCTGCATATTGCTCAGCAGTGCGTCAAGATGCATACCCTCTGCCACAAACGTGGGCTCAAGAAGTATATTTTTAAGAGCAAAACCGTCTTTAGCGTAATTTAAAAGATAGTCCCTCGTGTGAAGTATGCCGACGATATTGTCCGTCGTCTCAGAATATACGGGAAGACGTGAATACCTTTCCTTTTCTATGACGGAAAGAATCTCCTCCTGCGAGGCGTCGACCGACACGAAAACTACGTTTTCACGGGGCATCATTACACTTTCTGCGGTGAGCGCATCAAGCTTAAAGACGTTCTTTATGTAGCTGATTTCATCGCTGTCAAAGGTACCCTCGTCACCGCCTGCATCAAGCATAAGCTCAATATCCTCCTGCGAAACAGCCTCTTCCTTTTCATTCGGGTCGATACCGAAGAGACGCAAAACACCGTTTGTCGAAACCGTAAGGAGCCAGATGACGGGCTTTAACACGAGTGCAAGACCTGACACCGTACCACAGACTGCTTCGGCAAGCTTTTCCTTATGCTTCATTGCAACACGCTTGGGCACAAGCTCGCCAAGTACAAGCGTGAAGAATGAAAGAACAAGCGTTATCACAATGACTGATGCTGTGTTTATCGTGCCGTATTGCGAAGCAGGCATATTGAATGCTTTAATGATAAAGCCTGTCAGCCTTTCGGCAAAATTGTCTGCCGCAAAAGCCGAGCCGAGAAAGCCTGCAAGCGTTATGCCTATCTGGATGGTTGAGAGAAAACGTGTCGGCTCTTCAATCATCTTGAGCATTTTGACGGCTTTTTTGTCCCCGTCCTCCGCACGTGCCCTGAGTTTGATTTCGTTTAGTGATATTACGGCAATCTCCGTTGCTGCAAAAAATGCATTGAGTAAAATAAGAATCAGCTGCAACAAAAGTTGTCGGGCTATGTCTGACATGATGTCCTCCTGTAATTTAATAAAGTGACTATATATTACAGTAAAACAATGCTTTTGTCAAATAGGTGTTGCTTTTTGATATGGATTATTCTAAAATTGTTCATATATAAAGCGAAAGAGGGGAAAAGTTTGTCAGGAGTAAAAAAGACGGTCATTTCGGCGCTGTGTGTCGCAATGTGCGTCGTGCTGCCGATGGCTTTTCACGCTATACCCGGGGCGGCAAACATATGCTCGCCCATGCACATACCCGTGCTTTTGTGCGGCCTTATCTGCGGCCCGCTGTACGGCCTGCTCTGCGGTCTCGCAGGACCGGCTTTGTCAACACTTCTGACAAGCATGCCCACTGCGGCGTATCTGCCGAGTATGCTTGCCGAGCTTGCTGTTTACGGTCTTGTAACGGGCGTTATGATGAGGCTTGTCCGCACCGGAAAAAAGTATGCCGATATTTACGTAAGTGTAGTTACCGCAATGCTTACGGGCAGGGTGGTTGCAGGCATTCTCAGGGCATTTGTTTTTGCACCCGGAAGCTACTCGATGAGTGTCTGGATAACAAGTTATTTCATAACCTCGTGGCCGGGGATAGTTATTCATCTTATCCTCGTGCCGACGGTATATTTTGCAGTTAAAAAAACCAGTTT
>JAZSCG010000122.1:0-1937 GCA_045602805.1 Feifaniaceae bacterium | reverse complement strand
CATCTCCGTGAGTTTGGTTTCGTTTGAACGCTGAATATTCGTCAGTTTCGCATCGACCGTTTCACGAAGATGCTCTATTTTATTATCCATACTGTCACGAAGTGCCGTCATGGAGCGTTCGTTTCTCTCACTGTCAAAGCGAGCCTGCTCGTTCATATTGTCAAGACGGACACCTATACCGTCAATCTTACTCTCCGTCTCACCGTTTTTGCCTATTGAAAAGACCTTTATCACGGTGACGAGCAGTAAAACCGCATTAAGTGCAAGCAAAGCAATTATTATGTCCATATTATCCTCCGTAAATAAACTGTCTACATTGTAACACAAACAAAAAAGCAAAGCAATCAGCCTTGCTTTTTTATTCTTCCGTAGAGAAGCGTATTGTCGTATAGGATTTTGGCAAGCCAGTCGTTTGTACAACCCTCGCCTATACGCCAGTTCCAGTTACCGCCGAGCTTTGAGGGGGTGTTTATCCTCGCCTCTCTGCCGAGACCCAGCAGGTCGGGCATCATTAAAATTGCGGTGTCGGCAACCGACATAAGAGCCGCCCTCATCATAGCCCAGTTAAAGCCCTCACCGTCCCTCACATTAAGGTAACGGCGTGCCATTTCAACGTCAGCCTTATCTGCCGTTTTCGTCCAGCCGATTATGGTGTCGTTGTCGTGCGTACCCGTGTAGACTACGCAGTTTTTATCGTAATTATGGGGCAGATAATCGCTCTCCTCACGGGTGTCAAAGGCAAACTGAAGCACCTTCATACCGGGGAAACCCGAATTTTTTAAAAGTTTTCTGACCTGAGGTGTGATAAAACCGAGGTCCTCTGCAATTATGGGAAGTTTTCCGAGTTTTTCAAAAAGTTTCATATCGGGGCCCTTCATCCATTTGCCGTTTTTTGCAGTTTTATCGCCGTAGGGAATTGCATAAAACGATTCAAAGCCACGGAAATGGTCAATTCTCACCACGTCATACAGTTCAAGAACGTAATTTATACGGCGTATCCACCACTTATAACCGTCTTTTTCCATATATTCCCAGTCGTAAATGGGATTGCCCCACAACTGACCGTCCTTTGAAAATGCGTCGGGCGGACAGCCTGCCACAAGCGTCGGCACCCCGTCCTCATCAAGCAGAAACTGCTTTGTGTCCGACCAGACGTCAGCACTGTCGTAGGCAACGTATATCGGCAGGTCGCCGATTATTTTTATGCCCTTTTTGTTTGCATATTTTTTAAGTGCCGTCCACTGAACATTAAATTCATACTGAATAAAGCGGTAAAACCGGAGTGTGTCTGCATATTTTTCTTTCACTTCGGACAACGCTTTTTCGTCACGAAGACGGTAACGTTCATCCCACTCACTCCAGCACTTACCGTCATGGATGCCTTTTATGGCACTAAAAAGCACGTAATCTTCAAGCCACCACGAATTTTCCCTGCAGAACTTTTCATAGTCTGCATCGGGCACGAAATTTTCAAATGCCAACTTAAGCATAGGCAGACGGTTTTCATATAATTTACCGTAATCTATTTTACTTCCCGTACCAAAATCAAACTTCTGTACCTGTTTTTTCGTCAGAAGACCGTCCTCGATAAGCATATCGGGGTCGATAAAATAGGGATTTCCCGCAAATGAAGAAAAGGACTGATACGGCGAGTCGCCGAAAGACGTAGGACCGAGCGGCAGTATCTGCCACAAGCTCTGCCCTGCTTTATCTAAAAAATCAACAAATCTGTATGCCTCTTTACCAAACGTGCCGATACCGTAAGGCGACGGCAGTGAAAACACGGGCATAAGGATTCCGCTTGTTCTCATAGGGTGTCCACACTTTCAAAACTTAATATATATAGTATTGCACATAATCGCAGTATAAATCAACTGTTAATAGTTTACAATATTTTCACAATTTATTTTTTACGGGAGAAACAAAATTATGAATAT
>JAZSCG010000121.1:0-5153 GCA_045602805.1 Feifaniaceae bacterium | reverse complement strand
AAACTCAGAGAAAAGCTTGCTTCGGATATATCTGAAAAGAAGTATCTTGCAGCATCGCTTGAAAAGGATATAGAACTTGCAGATCTTGCGATAGCACAGATAAAACAGTCAAAACTTGATTATGAGACAGAACTTTGTTCGCATGGCGATGAGATAAAGGCAGTTGAAGCAAAGATTGCCGAATATGAAGTGATGCTTGTACAACTGGATGCTCAAAGCGATGCTTACAAGACTGAAGTTAATGATAAACATTCACTCATAAAGACAGCAGAAAATGCTCGTAATGATGCGGAAAAGAAGGTTATTGAACTTCGTAAGAATTCAAAAGAACTTATTTCCAAAAAAGAAAATCTCATTAAAGAGATTGAACGTTTCGAAGCAAGAAAGCAATCTATTGATACAGAGTATGATAATATTATCTCAAGCCTTTGGGAAGAATACGAACTTACTCTCAATGAAGCGTATGAAATACGTACTGAGTGCGAGGATGTCAAGGCGGCAACAAAACGAATAACAGAACTTAAGCAGAAGATGCGTGCTCTCGGTGATGTAAATCTCGGTGCAATTGATGAATATATTCAGGTTAAAGAGAGGTATGACTTCTTAAGTAAGCAGGTTGAGGATCTTGAAAAATCGAAAGATGAACTTGTGAATCTCATTGGCGAACTTACTGCTGAAATGAAAAAGATATTCTCAGAACAGTTTAAGGTAATAAATGAGAACTTCGGTAAAGTGTTTGCTGAACTCTTTGGTGGAGGCAGTGCAAAACTTGAGTTGACAGATCCGAGTGATATTCTCGGTTCGGGCATTGAAATCATTGTCAACCCTCCGGGAAAGATAATCAAGAACTTGTCTGCACTCTCGGGCGGCGAACAGGCATTTACAGCAGTTTCACTTTATTTTGCTATAATGGCGGTGAGACCTGCACCGTTCTGCATACTTGACGAAATTGATGCACCGCTTGATGATGTAAATGTTGCAAGACTTGCCAACTATCTTGTTAATCTTTCAAAGACAAGTCAGTTTATCACAATTACGCATAAGCGCGGCACTATGGAAAAAGCAGATATTCTTTACGGTGTTACAATGCAGGAAAGCGGTGTTACAAAACTGCTCACCATCAATGTTTCGGAAGTTGAAAAGAAATTCGCAAAGATAATTAGTTAGGAGAATTCTAATTTGGGCTTTTTTGAAAAAATTAAACAGGGACTCAAAAAAACAAAAGACGGTATATTCGGTCAGATAGACGGTCTGCTTAAAAATTTTGTCAAGATTGATGAAGATCTTCTTGAAGAACTTGAAGAAATACTGATTCTTGCCGATGTCGGTCTTGAAACGACAGATAAGATAATGGACGGACTCAGAGATCGTATACGCGACGGAAGATTAAAAGAACCAACGGATGTCAAAGATGCGCTCAAAAATATTACCTGCGAGATAATGGATGAAGATGTAGAGCCTATGATTCTCGATACAAAGCCCTCCATAATTCTTGTTGTCGGTGTTAACGGCGTTGGCAAGACAACAACAATTGCAAAACTTGCACATATGTACAAGGAAAGCGGGAAAAAGGTAATTCTTGCGGCGGCTGATACTTTTCGTGCTGCAGCAGCCGATCAGCTTGAAATATGGGCAAACCGTGCAGATGTAGACATTGTAAGACAGCATGAGGGTGCAGACCCCGCTTCAGTGGTGTTTGATACAATAGCAGCAGGTAAGAGCAGAGGCGCAGATATTATCATCTGCGACACTGCAGGCAGACTTCATAACAAGAAAAATCTTATGGATGAACTTGCAAAGATAAACCGTGTTATTGACAGAGAACTTGAAGGCTGTGATAAACAGGTACTTCTTGTTTGTGATGCAACTACGGGTCAGAACGGTCTCATTCAGGCTATTGAGTTTCAAAAGGCTACACAGATAAACGGTGTTGTTCTTACCAAGCTTGACGGAACAGCAAAAGGCGGCATCATAGTTGCGATTAAAAACGAACTTCACGTACCTGTCAGATTTGTGGGCGTAGGCGAGAAGATGGATGATTTGCAGGAATTTAACAGTAATGATTTTGTAAATGCACTTTTTGAATAGGTAAAGATAATGAGAACAGATAACAGAAAAAATGATGAAAAAAGACAGCTGAAAATAACCGCAGGTTATACTAAGTATGCGGCAGGAAGTGTTCTTATTGAAACGGGAGATACAAAGGTGCTGTGCACAGCAAGTATCGATGAAAGCGTACCGCCGTTTCTTAAGGGTAAAAACTGCGGTTGGGTAACGGCTGAATACTCAATGCTTCCTTCGGCGACTGCCCAGAGGAATAAGAGAGACATTTCAAAACTGAAACAGGCGGCAAGAAGTGTTGAAATACAGCGTCTTATAGGCAGAAGTTTACGCAGTGTTGTGGATATGGAAGCGCTTGGTGAGCGTTGCATAACCGTTGACTGTGATGTTTTGCAGGCTGACGGCGGCACAAGAACGGCTTCTATTACGGGCGGTTTCATCGCAATGGCACTTGCAATGAAAAAACTCTATGATGAAAAGAAGATAAAATATTTCCCGATAAAGAGATATCTTGCGGCAATCAGCGTAGGTATTGTCGATGATGAACCAATGCTTGATCTCTGCTATACGGAGGACAGTAGCGCTGATGTCGATATGAATGTAATTATGGACTCAGACGGTGGCTTTGCTGAAATTCAGGGAACGGGCGAGGGCAGAACTTTTTCTGCAGACGAACTTGCTGTTTTACTTGAACTTGCAAATAAAGGCAATGATGAGCTTATTGCCGCACAGAGAGAGGTAATCGGTAATATCGAAGAATTGCCACATTTTGAAAAAATTACTAAAATACTTATTGCATCAGGCAATAAAGGTAAGATAAGGGAACTTCGTGATCTTCTCGCACCTCTTAATATCGAAGTGGTATCTCCTAAAGATATCGGAATTGATATTGATGTTGAGGAAACGGGTGCAACTTTTGAAGAAAACTCGATGATAAAAGCAGAGGCTTATATGAAAGCAAGCGGACTTCCTGCAGTTGCCGATGATTCCGGCCTTTGCGTAGATGCACTTGACGGTGCACCGGGTATATATTCTGCTAGATATTGCGGTGATGATGCGACAGATGCTGACAGAGTGGTGTATCTTCTCAAGAATATGATAGATGCGTCAGACAGAAAAGCTCATTTTGCTTCGGCTGTATCTTTCTGTGCACCTGACGGAAGAAAATTTACAGTCAGCGGCAGGTGTGACGGTGAGATTACACGTTCACCTCAGGGGAATAATGGTTTTGGATATGATCCCGTGTTCTTCAGCCCTGAACTTGGTGTTACTTTCGGTGAGGCAAGTGAAGAGGCGAAGAATTCCGTCAGCCACAGAGCAAAGGCAATGGAAAAATTTTTGAAAAAGATAAAAAACTATGTAAAGGACTAAAATATGTTAAACAGTAAACAGCGTGCAAAACTTCGCAGTATGGCAAATAATTATGATACACTTTTTCAGGTAGGTAAAGCAGGTCTTACGGAAAACGTTTATATGCAGATTGACGAAGCTCTTGAAGCAAGAGAACTTATAAAAATCAGAGTTCTTGAAACATCAATGATATCAGCTAAAGAAGCGGCAATAGAAATTGCAAATCAGTGTAATTGTGATATTGTCGGGGCTATAGGCTCAAAGGTTATTCTTTACAGACCGTCAAAAACAAATAAAAGGATAGAACTGTAAATGGCAAAAATCGGCGTGTATGGCGGCGCATTTAATCCGCCTCATAAGGGACATCATTTGCTTGCAAAGCAGGCTGTGACAAAATTATCGCTTGACAAGCTGATAATAATCCCGTCGTTAATATCACCCCATAAAAAAACTGACACGGTTACACCTGTACAGGACAGGCTTGAAATGTGTCGTATAGCATTTGCTGACATAGAAAATGCAGAAGTTTCTGATATGGAACTGCAAAGAGGCGGTGTGAGTTACACTTCGGATACTCTTAAGATACTTAAAGGTCAGTATCCCGATGATGAACTGATGCTGCTTATGGGGGATGATATGTTTCTCTCGTTTGATACGTGGCATGAGCCTGAGGTGATTTCTGCACTTGCTACACTTACGGTGTTTTTACGTGACAGAAGCAAAGGCAATGAGGTTCTTGAAAAGGCTATAGATTTAAAACTAAGATATAATGCAAAAACCGCATTTGTAAAAAATATTATTTATGAAGCAGCATCAAGTGAGATTAGAGCAGATTTTGAAGAAATGAACTCACGTATTCAAAGCTCTGTAGCACAGTATATTATAGAGCGTGGATTATATAATAATCCCTATACGCCTCTGATTAAAGAGATCGAGGACTACATTGAAAATAATATTTCGGAGTACAGAAAAAAACATATATATTCAACCAAAGAAGAAGCGGTAAAACTTGCTCTGCGATACAATGCGGATGTAAATAAAGCAATAATTGCAGCTCTTTTGCACGATACGACAAAAGAACTTGATGAAAAAACTCATCTGGAGATAATTGAAAAATATAATCCGAAAGTATACGACAACGAAAAGACGGTAGAAAAATTGTTGCACCAGATAACTGGTGCAATATATGCAACGGAAAAGTTTGGTGTAACTGACAGTGATATAATTAATGCGGTAAGATATCACACAACGGGCAGGGCAGGTATGTCGCTTCTTGAAAAAATAATCTTTGTTGCCGATTTTATTGAGCCTACAAGGCATTATCAAGGGGTAGAGAAGATACGAGAGCATGCATATGATGATCTTGATGCAACCTGTTGTACTGCTCTGGACTTTACAATAAAAACTCTTGAGGCTGAAGGAAAAACGGTAAACAGGCAGACGATTGAGGCATATAACTATTATGCTGACGGGAGTATATTCTAATGAAAAATAAAAAGAAAAAAATTCTTACAGGTCTGATAATAACTGTTGTTATACTTCTTGCGGCATTAATTTCCGTATACTTTATTTTCGGCTCACTGCTTAATGAGGATGAAAGCGTTTTTGGCTGGAAAAACAGTACTCTGGTTGATGAATTCGGTAATACTATAGTGCTTGAAGCACGGAATAACAAAAAAAAGCCGGGTGCGTACAATATTCTGATGGGGTCGACCGACAAGGGCGGAACGAGAACAGACAGT
>JAZSCG010000120.1:0-2811 GCA_045602805.1 Feifaniaceae bacterium | reverse complement strand
TTCAATACAGGAGGGCAGAGTATGCAAGGGCGGTGCCGTATACGGCAAACACGGTGCGCTGTGTCTTGAAACGCAGGCCTTTCCGAACAATTTGAAATATCCTCATTTTCCGAGTGCGATTCTCAGAAAAGGCGAGAAATACGACACGGTTACGGTTTATAAATTTAAATAAAAATATTGCAGAGTTGTTCTTAGTAACAACTCTGCATCGATATAAATTCCTGCGGAATTTTCGATATGTACTTTGTACTCGATATGCCTTACGGCTCGATATGTTGCTTACGCAACGAGTATAATATAAAAACCATCTCAAAATTTGAGATGGTTTTTTATTATTTATTTACCTATCTGCTTAAGGTATGCTGCCTTACCGTCTTCGTAAAGGTTGTTGCCTTCGCTGTCGATAATAACAACGAGGGGCATTTCTTCAACGTAAAGCTCTCTGAGTGCTTCTGCACCGAGGTCTTCAAAAGCGATAAGTTCACACTTCTTGATGCACTTTGCAAGGAGTGCACCTGCACCGCCGATAGCACCGAAGTATACACCGTTATACTTCTTCATAGCGTCAACAACTTCGGGAAGACGTGCGCCCTTACCTATCATACCTCTTGCACCTACTGACATCATCGTGGGTGCGTAAGCATCCATTCTGCCGCTGGTCGTAGGACCTGCAGAACCGATTACCTGACCCGGCTTTGCGGGTGTGGGACCTACGTAGTAGATAGTAGCATCCTGAGGATTGAAGGGAAGTTCTTCGCCTCTGGCAAGTGCTTCACACATTCTCTTGTGACCTGCGTCACGTGAGGTGTAAATCGTGCCTGTGAGATATACTGTGTCACCTGCTTTGAGTGACTTTGCAAGTTCCTCTGTAAGAGGTAAAGTGATATGCTTTTCCATAATTAGAGCACCTCCGTCTTATGACGTGTAACGTGGCAGTTGATATTGATAGCGCAAGGCATACCTGCGATATGTGTGGGCAGAGTCTCAATATTAAGACCGATAGCCGTCGTCTTACCGCCGAAGCCCTGAGGACCGATACCAAGCTGATTTACCTTTTCAAGCATCTCTTTTTCAAGGTCTGCATAGAAAGGATCGGGGTTTTCTGAATCAATAGGTCTCATAAGAGCCTTCTTTGCAAGAAGTGCAGCCTTATCAAACGTACCGCCGATACCTACACCGATTACCATCGGGGGACAGGGGTTGGGACCTGCTGTTTCAACTGTTTCAAGAATGAAATCCTTAATGCCCTGCAAACCTGCTGAAGGCTTGAACATACGGATTGCGCTCATATTTTCACTACCGAAGCCCTTAGGACCTACAGTTACTTTAATCTGGTCACCGGGAACGATTTCCGTGTAGAGCATTGCAGGTGTGTTGTCACCTGTGTTGCCACGGCGAACGGGGTCAGCAACTACTGACTTACGAAGGTAACCGTTTGTGTAACCTCTGCGAACACCCTCGTCAACTGCTTCACGAAGGTCGCCGCCTACGATGTGAACGTCCTGACCGATTTCAAGGAATACACAAGCCATACCTGTGTCCTGACATATCGGAACGCTTTCTCTTTCTGCAATTTCATAGTTTTCGATTATCTGATCGAGAACGCCCTTTGCGATATCCCAATCTTCACATTTACGGCAAGCGCAGATACCTTCCTGAACGTCCTTGGGAAGATAGTAGTTTGCCTCAATACACAATTTTTCCACAACATCTGTTATCTGCTGTGCCTGAATCTCACGCATTTTCATTTTCCTCCTAATTTATAAATACATACCTAAGAATTGACATGCAAGAACGACACATACCAAAGCAAAGGGATATGTCGCAGCATATGCTGAAGCAACGTCATCCGTACCGGCAACACGTACAAGTGTGCCGAGTGCAGGTGTACTTGTCATACCGCCGCATATTGAACCGAGTGTATTAAACATACTCAGTTTAAATACATACTTTGCAATCACAAAACCTATTATCATAGGAACGATTGTCATAAGTGCACCGTAAACAAAGAGCATAAAGCCGTATGTAACAAGTTTTTCAACGAAACCTGCACCGCCACCGAGACCTGCATTAAGAAGGAAGAGGCAGAGACCAAGTTCACGAAGTGTTTCTAAAACGCCTTTACTTACTCTGATGTTGATTTTGCCGATATTGCCGAAGTGTCCGAAAAGAATACCCACTATCAGCGGACCGCCTGATGTACCGAGTGAGAACTGTGTACCACCGGGAAGCGGAATTTTTATGTAAGCTAAAATTATACCTAAAATGATAGCGAGTGAAAGCTGGAAAAATCCGAAAGGATCGATATCGATAAGCTTTTTCTTTTTACCTTCGCCGACTGTTGCAGCAGCTTCGTACTGTGCACGTTCAGCAGCCATATCAGTTTTGAGAAGTTTGGGCATAAGCTGTACAAAAAGCACTACGCCGACAACGCCGAAGGGATATGCAATACCGTAACCGACAGTTGCATCTTCAGCAACTCTTCCCATTGTTGTTGCAATTTCCTGTGCAGCACCGAGACCGGGTGTGCTTGTCAGAGAACCTGACATCATACCTACAACAATATCTGTAGGTACGTTTGTAAGCTTGATAATTGCAAGACAAGTGAGTGCACCTGAAAGAATAATTATGATACCGAGAGGCACGTATGATTTAAAGTTGAGTTTGAAATTACGGAAAAATTTAGGACCTGCAATAAAGCCGACAGATGTTACGAAAAGGATAAGACCGAAATTACCAACCATTTTAAAGTAAGGCTGGAGTTCTGCGGCATATGCACCAAAGTGTCCGAACACGAGGGCTACGAGCAGG
>JAZSCG010000119.1:0-2104 GCA_045602805.1 Feifaniaceae bacterium | reverse complement strand
CTTACACGAAAGATTGCAAAAACCCCCTTCGTTCCCGAAGACCCTAAAAAGAGGGAAGAAACCTGTGAATATATTTTATCAATTCAGGCTGCAGGACTAAAAAAACGCCTTGCGCATACGAATGCAAAGGCGGGTGTTATCGGTGTGTCGGGCGGTCTTGACAGTACGCTTGCAATTATCGTTGCACAGAGGGCGCTTTACTCACTCGGCAGGCCGATGAGCGATATTTTAGCGATTACAATGCCCTGCTTTGGAACTACGAAGCGTACCAAAAACAACGCTTTACAGCTTGCACAGAGCATTGGCGCAACCGTAAGGGAAATAGATATAACGCAGGCGGTTAAGCTTCATTTTGCCGAAATAGGACACGACGGTGTGACGACTGACGTTACCTACGAGAACAATCAGGCGAGGGAACGCACCAAGGTGCTTATGGACCTTGCTAATATGACGGGCGGTATCGTGCTCGGAACGGGCGATTTGTCCGAGCTTGCTCTCGGCTGGGCAACCTATAACGGTGACCATATGTCGATGTACGGCGTAAATGCCTCGGTACCCAAGACGCTTCTCCGTCACATCGTTAAATACGAGGCGGACAGAACGGGCAATAAGGTGCTTTACGATATACTTGATACACCCGTAAGCCCTGAACTTCTGCCACCGTCGGACGGTGAGATTTCGCAGAAAACGGAGGATATAGTCGGCCCTTACGAATTGCACGATTTCTTCCTCTATTACGTTGTCGGCTACGGTTTTACGCCGAAAAAGGTGTATGAACTTGCAAAATATGCCTTTGACGGTCAGTATGACGATGAAACGATAGCAAAATGGCTCGGCACGTTTTACCGCAGATTCTTTTCACAGCAGTACAAGCGCTCATGCGTGCCCGACGGTCCGAAAGTCGGCCGTGTTGCACTCTCCCCGAGAGGTGACTGGAAGATGCCAAGCGATGCAGTAGTTAACAACTGGATGAAGGAAATTGATTCACTGTAATTAAAAAGCACTGTGGAAACACAGTGCTTTTATTTATTTTCTTTGTCTGCCATATATTTACGCAAAATGAGGTTTATATATTGAGATAAAGAACGCTCATCTGCATCAGATTCATATTTTAATTTTTCAAGCAGGTCGCTGTCTATAGTAATACTAATCTTTTCTTTTAACGGTTTCATATCTCTCACCTCGAACATATTATACCTAAAAGTCATACCAAATATTGAAAAGTAGTATAAAGTATGATAAAGTAGTATAATATTTGAGTCTTGCGAGGGAAGAATTTGATGAATACTATCGGTAGAGTGTATACGGTGAGTTTTTTTGGTCATCGTAATATAGAAAATGTATTGGATATTCTGCAAAAACTTGAAAAACTTATAAAGAAAATTATAACTGAACAAAATTTTGTTGAATTTCTGGTTGGAAGGAACGGAGAATTTGATAAAATTGTTGCTTCGTCTATAATCAGTATCAAAAAAAGTTACAGAAACGATAACAGTGTTCTTGTTTTAGTATTACCTTATGTTACTGCCGAGTATAAGAATAACACAGAATCGTTTGAAAAATATTTTGATGAAATTGAAATCTGTAATGAATCAGAAAAAGTGCATTTTAAATCAGCAATAAAAATAAGAAACAGACATATGATTGATAGATCGGATTTGATAATATGTTATGTGAACAAAAAATGTGGAGGTGCATATCAAGCTGTCAGATATGCTATGGATAACGGAAAAGATATTATAAATATTGAAGAAATTTTAGAATAAAAAAGCACTGTGGAAACACAGTGCTTTTTTCAATACAACGGTATACAAGGTAACCTCTGACGAGGGAGCTGTCAGCAAGGCTGACTGAGGGAGAGACTTTTAACAGTTAAATCAATATGGGCGCATACACCGCTAAAATTGCGGTCAATATCCAAATTGTAAATTCTCATTACTGTTAAATTCATAGATTCCAATTCTTTTGTGCGAAACTCGTCTTTTTCTGCCTGCTCTGCTGTGCAGTGACCACCGCCATCAAGTTCTATGACCAGCCTCGCTTTTGCACAATAGAAATCTGCAATATAATTGCCGATGGCTTTTTGTCTTTGGAAACGTACAGG
>JAZSCG010000118.1:0-1731 GCA_045602805.1 Feifaniaceae bacterium | reverse complement strand
CACTTTCGCACCAGCTTGACGGAAAGAAACGCCGTTCAAACTCAGCCCCTTTTTTATAATCGGTAAGTATTTTATTTTGCATCATACCAACTCTTTCCGTCACCCACGTCCACTTTAAGCGGAACTTTAAGTTTTGCCGCCCCCTCCATCTCACGACAGAGGATTTCTTTGACCTTGTCAACCTCGTTTTCGGGGCACTCGATAATAAGTTCGTCGTGCACCTGTAAAATGAGTTTTGCACCCAGTCCCTCAAGTGCCTTTTCGGTTTTTACCATGGCGTACTTGATAATGTCGGCAGCCGTGCCCTGAATGGGCGTGTTTCTTGCCGCCCTCTCCCCGAATGAACGCACCATAAAGTTAGAGGATGAAAGTTCAGGCATATACCTTCTTCTGCCGAAAAGCGTGGTGACAAAACCGTCGTTCACGGCATCCTCAACCGTCTTGTCAAGGAAGGTCTTTATGCCCGTATATTTGTCAAAAAACGCCTCGATATACGCCCTTGCCTCCTTGTTTGAAACGCCTATGTCATCGGCAAGTCCGAAGGCGGATATGCCGTAGACAATGCCGAAATTGACCGCCTTTGCCTTGCTTCTCGTCTCGGGCGTTACAATGCCGAAAACCTGCGAAGCGGTGATGGAATGTATGTCTTCACCATCTGTAAAGGCTTTTACCATTACGGCATCTTCAGCCATATGTGCAAGCACACGGAGTTCAATCTGTGAGTAATCGGCATCGACTAAAACGTTGCCCTCACCCGCCACGAACATCCTGCGGAGTTCACGGCCGAGTTCTGTCCTCACGGGGATGTTCTGCAAATTGGGTTCGGTAGATGAAATTCGTCCCGTAACGGTCACGGTCTGATTAAAGGTGGAGTGGATTCTTCCGTCCTCCTCAATGACCTTGACAAGACCGTCGGTATATGTCGATTTTAATTTCGCAAGTTGTCTGTAATCGAGCACGAGTTTGACAATCGGGTAATTTACCGCAAGTTTCTGCAAACGGTCTGCATCGGTTTTATATGCGCCGTTTTTGCCCTTTTTACCGCCCGGTAAACCAAGCTTGTCAAAGAGGACTTCGCCAAGTTGTTTGGGCGAATTGATGTTAAACTCCTCACCCGACAAATCGTATATCATTTTCTCAAGTTCGTCTATGCTTTTTTCAAGGCTCTGCCCCAACGTTTCAAGTGCCTGTCTGTCGGCAAGCACGCCACGTTTTTCCATATTGTAAAGCACAAAGGAAAGGGGCAGTTCAATATCACGGTAGAGCGCCGTCATACCAAGTTCTTCAAGTTTTTTGCCCATAACGTCGGCAAGTTTTATCATATTTAAAGCGCAGGAGGCACCGTCAGGTGCATTTACACCGAGGTATTCCAGAACAAGCCCCTCCGCCTTGTAGGAGGATGCACCCGGGTCAAGCAGGTAGCCTGCAAGCAGAATGTCAAACGCCACCCTGCTTTCATCTATCTTTCCAATCTGTCCCAAAAAATCCTTGACGCCTAGCAAAACAAGCGGTGTTTTTTCACTGAGTAAAGGTGTTGCGAGAGAAGATGAAAATTCAATTACCTTTTTCCCGTCGGATGCGAAAACAGAATCGTTTTCGACCAAAACCGCAACCTTTTGACAGTTTTTTACAAAATTTGCAACCTCATCCTCGGTCATAACGCTGACACATTCGGTTAAGACCGCCTCACACGGCGTCTCCTCCATAAGTGCGGCGGCAAATTTTCTCAGT
>JAZSCG010000117.1:0-5601 GCA_045602805.1 Feifaniaceae bacterium | reverse complement strand
ATAGGATGATTCTCATCACAGAGTGTATCACCTGTTGTTGTGTTCTTAAGACCAACAGCAGCAGCGATGTCACCTGAGTAAACTACGTCTATATCCTTACGTTCGTTAGCGTGCATCTGCAGGATACGGCCGATTCTCTCGTCGTTGTCCTTAACAGAGTTGTAAACGCTTGAACCCTTGTTGAGTGTACCTGAGTACACACGGAAGAAGCAGAGTTTACCTACGAACGGGTCTGTCATAATCTTGAATGCAAGAGCTGAGAACGGCTCTTTATCAGATGACGGTCTTTCTTCTTCTTCGTCTGTGTCCGGATTAACGCCCTTGATGTTGGGAACGTCTGTCGGAGCAGGCATATAGTCAACAACTGCATCCAGAACCTTCTGAACACCCTTGTTCTTGTATGATGTACCGCATACAACGGGAACCATTTCGTTAGCAATGGTCATCTTACGGATACCTGTCTTGAGGTCTTCTATTGAAAGGTCGCCCTCTTCAAAGTATTTTTCCATAAGTTCTTCCGAACCTTCGGCAACATGCTCAACAAGTTCACTTCTGTACTGCTGAGCCTTGTCTGCCATATCGGCAGGAATTTCTTCTACTCTGATGTCTTTTCCAAGATCGTCATAGTAAACGTACGCTTTCATTTCAACCAGGTCGATAATACCCTTAAAGGTATCTTCCTGACCGATAGGAAGCTGTATCGGAACGGCATTACACTTTAAACGCTCTCTCATCATTTCTACAACACGGTAGAAGTTTGCGCCCATAATGTCCATCTTGTTGACATATGCCATTCTCGGAACACGATATTTGTCAGCCTGTCTCCAAACTGTTTCAGACTGAGGTTCAACACCGCCCTTAGCACAAAGGACTGTTACAGAACCGTCGAGTACACGGAGTGAACGCTCAACTTCAACTGTAAAGTCAACGTGGCCGGGAGTGTCGATAATATTGATTCTATGGCCGTTCCAGTGACATGTTGTAGCAGCAGAAGTAATGGTAATACCTCTCTCCTGTTCCTGCTCCATCCAGTCCATCGTTGCCGAACCGTCATGAGTTTCACCTATCTTATGGTTAACACCTGAATAAAAGAGGATACGCTCGGTAGTTGTGGTCTTGCCGGCATCGATATGAGCCATAATTCCTATATTTCTGGTAAGTTCCAGAGGATATTCTCTGCCCATTCTTTTTCTCCTTTAGGAAATTAATATCTGTAATGAGCAAAAGCCTTGTTTGCCTCTGCCATTTTGTGTGTATCATCCTTCTTCTTAACTGCACCGCCGGTGTTGTTAAGTGCGTCGAGGATTTCGTTAGCAAGTCTGTCCTTCATCGTTCTTTCGCTTCTCGCTCTTGAATAAGTTGTGAGCCAGCGAAGACCGAGAGTCTGTCTTCTTGCAGGGCGTACCTCCATAGGAACCTGGTAAGTTGCACCGCCTACTCTTCTTGCTTTAACTTCGAGAACAGGCATTATGTTTTCCATAGCCTCTTCAAAAGCTTCCAGTGCATCCTTGCCTGACTTTTCTTTTACAACGTCAAATGCGTCGTAAACAATTTTCTGTGCTACACCCTTCTTACCATCAAGCATAATGTTGTTGATAAGTCTTGTAACGAGCTTACTGCCGTACATAGGATCGGGTAACACATCTCTTACGGGAACTGAACCTCTTCTTGGCACTGTTCTTCCCTCCTTCACATTATTATTGATATCATAGGTACTCGAAAGCTACACGCTTCCGTATGTGCAAAGCCGAGATTCTACCTTTAATATATATAGAATACGGCAAAGCACTTTGCTTTGCGTAGTTATTAACGCAAAATTTTTATCAGTGGATTACTTGCCACCCTTGGGACGCTTAGCACCGTACTTTGAACGGCTCTGATTTCTCTTGTCAACGCCCTGTGTATCAAGTGTACCTCTGATGATGTGGTAACGAACACCAGGAAGGTCACGCACCCTACCGCCACGAATAAGAACAACGCTATGCTCCTGAAGATTGTGGCCTATACCGGGGATATACGCAGTAACTTCCGTACCGTTTGAAAGACGAACTCTGGCAATCTTACGAAGAGCTGAGTTAGGCTTCTTAGGTGTAGTCGTTTTAACAGCTGTGCATACGCCTCTCTTCTGAGGTGATGAAAGATTCGTGGGCTGCTTCTTGAGAGTGTTGTAACCCTTCTGAAGTGCAGGAGCCGTTGACTTCTTCACTGCTGTCTTTCTGCCGTTTTTAACGAGCTGATTAAATGTCATCATCTTCTTAGTTTTCCTCCTTTCCTCAATAGGTTTGTACCAGACAAGCAGGTTGCTTATCTTGTACAAGCCTATTGGTCTACGGCGTAAATGTGGGACGAGCCCACATTCACACCGAATTATTATAACATTTACTATGTCAAATGTCAATCATTTATTGCTTCTGCAAGAACAGATGCATAAACATCCTCTGTCTTCTTCTCGACAGATACATTGCGGTAGCATTCCATACCCGTTCCGGCAGGAATAAGTTTACCGATTATAACATTTTCCTTAAGACCGATAAGCGGATCAACCTTACCCTTTGTTGCCGCATCCGTAAGCACCCTTGTTGTCTCCTGGAAGGACGCTGCAGAGAGGAATGAATCTGTTTCAAGTGATGCCTTCGTGATACCCTGAAGAACGATTTCACCCTGTGCAAATTCAAGACCTTCTTCACCTGCCGCTATGCGTTTTTCGATTTCTGCATTTGCATCCTCGATAACGTAACGGTCAACAAGTGTATTGGGGAGAAGATCTGTGCTGCCGTTTTCGATAACACGCATCTTTCTCATCATCTGGCGGACAATGACTTCGATATGACGGTCATTGATTTCAACACCCTGCAGACGGTAAACACGCTGAACTTCCTTGATAAAGTACTGTTCAACCGCACTGTCACCGAGAACTGCCTTGATGTCGTGCGGATTGGGTGAACCTTCTGTAAGACGTTCGCCCTTTTCTATTGTGGCACCGTCGTGAACTCTTATACTTGAACCGTAAGGAATCGGCACGTCAAGCTTTTCTGCACCCTTAAGGAGTTCTTCCTGTGAGGGAGTGATTACAACGTGCTTGAGTTTCTTATCCTCAGTGATACTTACCGTACCGCCGATTTCTGCGATAATAGCCATCTTCTTGGGCTTTCTTGCTTCAAAAAGTTCTTCAACACGGGGAAGACCCTGTGTAATATCGTCTGCCTGAGCAACACCGCCGGTATGGAAGGTTCTCATCGTAAGCTGTGTACCGGGTTCACCGATAGACTGAGCAGCAATGATACCTACTGATTCACCGATGCTTACACGTTCACCGTTTGAAAGGTTGCTTCCGTAACACTTAGCACATACACCGTGTTTAGCATGACATGTAAGAAGTGATCTTACATACGCACCTGTTACGCCTGCATCAATTGCCTTCTGAGCAATATCCTTTGTGATAAGAGTATCCGTATCAATGATAACTTCGCCCGTTTCGGGATGAACGATCGGCTTAGCGAGATATCTGCCGACAAGTCTGTCGGAGAATTTCTCGATAACCTCATCACCCTCACGGATTTCAGACACATATGTGCCCTCTTCCGTTCCACAGTCGTTTGTACGGATGATAACATCCTGTGAAACGTCAACAAGTCTTCTCGTAAGGTAACCCGAGTCGGCTGTTCTAAGAGCCGTATCGGCAAGACCTTTACGCGCACCTCTTGATGAAATGAAGTATTCAAGGACTGAAAGACCTTCTCTGAAGTTAGATCTGATCGGAATTTCGATAGGCTGACCTGACGGCTTAGCCATAAGACCACGCATACCTGCGAGCTGACGAATCTGGTTGTAACTACCACGGGCACCTGATTCAGCCATCATGCTGATGGGGTTGAATTCATCAAACGCCTTTTTAACTTCATTTGTAACGTCAGTCGTAGCATCGTTCCACACCTTGATAACCGCTGCAAAACGGTCTTTTTCAGTTGTGATACCTCTCTTGTAGAGGCTGTTTATCTTTGCTACCTGCTTGTCAGCTTCAGCAATGATATCCCACTTTGACTGAGGCACAACCATGTCTGCAAAGCTCATGGTGAACGAGCCTCTCGTAGCGAATTTATAACCGAGGTCCTTGACGTTGTCGAGCAGAACTGCTGTCGGAGCGGGACCGTGCTTATGAATACATCTGTCAACAATCTGTCCAAGCTGCTTTTTACCGCACTTGAAGCCGATTTCGTCAACATACTTGTTTTCAGGCTCACTTCTGTCCACAAAACCGAGGTCCTGAGGAATTACTTCATTAAATATAATACGGCCGACTGTTGTATCGATTATACCGTACTCATCCTTTGCAACTCTCACCTTAATCTTTGCATGGAGACCGACTTCATGGTTGTCGTAAGCAAGAAGTGCCTCATCCTTATTCGAGAACATCTTGCCTTCGCCCATTTCACCGTCTCTCGTATAAGTGAGGTAGTAAGCACCGAGGACCATATCCTGTGAAGGAACGGTTACCGGGCTACCGTCCTGCGGTTTGAGAAGGTTGTTTGCAGAGAACATAAGATATCTTGCCTCTGCCTGCGCTTCTGCTGAAAGCGGAACGTGAACAGCCATCTGGTCACCGTCAAAGTCGGCGTTAAACGCCGTACATACGAGCGGATGAAGTTTTATCGCCCTGCCGTCAACAAGCACGGGCTCGAACGCCTGAATACCGAGACGGTGGAGTGTAGGAGCACGGTTGAGCATTACGGGGTGATCCTTGATAACAAATTCAAGCGCATCCCATACCTCATTCGTCGCTCTTTCAACCATCTTCTTTGCGCCCTTGATATTGTTTGCAATACCGTCTTCGCAAAGTTTCTTCATAATGAAGGGTTTGAAGAGTTCGACAGCCATTTCCTTAGGAAGACCGCACTGGTATATCTTAAGGTCAGGACCTACGACGATAACCGAACGGCCCGAATAGTCAACACGCTTACCGAGAAGGTTCTGACGGAAACGGCCCTGCTTACCTTTAAGCATATCGGAGAGTGACTTCAGAGGTCTGTTATTGGGACCCGTTACAGGTCTGCCCCTTCTGCCGTTGTCGATAAGAGCATCGACCGCTTCCTGAAGCATTCTCTTTTCATTTCTTATGATGATGTCGGGTGCCATAAGCTCCTGAAGTCTCTTAAGACGATTATTTCTGTTGATAACACGTCTGTAAAGATCATTTAAGTCACTCGTAGCAAATCTGCCGCCGTCAAGCTGAACCATGGGACGGATTTCGGGCGGGATTACGGGAACAACGTCAAGAATCATCCATTCCGGTTTGTTTCCCGAAAGTCTGAACGCTTCAACAACTTCAAGTCTCTTAAGAAGTTTTGCCTTCTTCTGACCCGTCGCCTCCTGCGCTTCTTCCTTGAGAGTTTCAGAAAGTTTTTCAAGGTCAAGTTCAGAAAGCATCGTCTTGATTGCCTCTGCACCCATATCTGCCTTGAATTCGTCACCGTATTTTTCACGGTTGTCCATATACTCTTTTTCCGAAAGCACTTCGCCTTTGGAAAGAGGTGTTGAACCTGCATCTGTTACGATGTATGCGGCATAGTAAAGCATCTTTTCAATTGTCCTGGGTGAAATATC
>JAZSCG010000116.1:0-1971 GCA_045602805.1 Feifaniaceae bacterium | reverse complement strand
CGTTGTAAATGCAGAAGTTTTCAGCTTCGGACTGGTGATAGCGGGTATTCCCGTAGGTACGGTTTCGATTGCACTTATAGGCGTCGGCTTTGTGGCAAACTTCGTATTTGCAAACTACGAGGGCAGTATCGCAAAATCCGTACTTGCCAGCTGTAAAAATATCGTTTCGGTACTTCTCGGCGTGGTCAACGTATTTTCGGACATTGTTTCATATATACGTCTGTGGGCGGTCGGTCTTGCAGGTGCTGCAATCTCGGCAACCGTAAACGAACTTGCAGGTCCGCTGCTTGGCAACTTTATGTTTATGATACTTGCAATCGTTCTGCTGGTATTCGGACACGGACTTAATATGATTCTGAACGTTCTGTCCGTCATCGTTCACGGAATCAGGCTGAATACGCTTGAATTTTCATCACATCTGGATATGTCCTGGAGCGGACATAAATTTAAACCATTTGAATAAAAGGAGAATTATTATGAATTTAGGATTATTGGCAACGGCACTCGCTATGGGTATTGCCGCAATCGGTTCGGCAATCGGTATCGGTATTGCGGGTCAGGCATCAATAGGCGCTTGGAAGAAGTGTTATATGAGCAATAAGGCAGCGCCCTTCATACTTACTGTTTTTGCAGGTGCGCCCCTTACACAGACAATCTACGGCTTTCTTCTCATGCAGCAGATGAAGGCATCCACTGCAGACCCTGCGTTCTTACTTGGTCTTGGTATTGCATCGGGTGTTGCAATGGCATTTTCCGCTGTTTATCAGGGTAAGGCAGGCGCCGCAGGTGCAGACGCTTTGGCTGAAACGGGCAAGGGCTTCTCGCAGTACATCACCGTCGTCGGTCTTTGTGAAACGGTTGCCCTTTTTGCCCTTGTTTTCAGTATGGTAGCTTTAGGATAAAGGGGAATAAACTGTATTTTCCGTTAATATAAAAAGCAAGATTGCGATTTCCAATCTTGCTTTTTTTGTAGGGGACGGCGTATACGTCGTACCGTTTCATATATTATATAATTTAAAATAATCGTCGATGCCCAAAGCAATGGCTTCGCCTATGTTTTTGACGTTGTCAACTATCCATTTTGCGTATTTGTTATAGTCGTGATATTCGACTTCAAGAAGAATGTTTGCCATCTCGGGAAGTCTGATTTCAGCAAACGGGATTTCTGCTAGCGCATCGTTTTCTATGCCGTTATCTTCCGTAGGTGTGAGGGCGGCAACCCTGTTATAAACAGACTGCGCAAGTTCTTTCGCACCGACGTTGTTTCCATTGTAAAAGCATATTGCGCCGTTCTCTTTGCCGTTATTTTTGCCGTCTATCGCATTGGAATGGATTGCGACATACACATCGGCACCGAGTGCCTTTGCCTCATCAGCACGGCAATCGTCGTATTTTATATACCTTTCAATGTCGGCAATATAAACGTCATAACCCATTTCCTCAAGCTTTGCCTTCGTGTAGTCGGCAACGATATACATCTGCTCACCCTCGCTGGTGTCAATACCTTTGTAGGGGTTGTGAATCTGCCTTGACGGACTTAAGTAGACGAGTTTTTTTATTTCGGGGTCGTTATACCCCTCAAAAAACAGGTTGGATATAATCATCGCACATTCAGCACGTGAAATGTTGCTTTTGGGCTTTATTTCACCCTTTTCGTTACCGTTGTAGATAACGCCGAGGGCGGCTGCAAGTGCAGTTTTTGCATAGTCGTCAGCATCACTGAAATCAACTGCAAAAATGCCGTTTTCGGCTGCCGTGGCAAGAAGTGTATCGGTGTCAGCCTCCTGCAATGCATCACCTCTTATAATTCTCATCATTATAAGTGCAGCATCCTGACGTGTGATGGGTGCGGTCGGATTAAATTTTCCGTTGTCACCGAATATTATACCACCTGATGCACATGAGGTAACGGCGTTGTAATACCACGCATCCTGTCCGACGTCGTCGAATACAACCTCGCTCTGAGGGCTT
>JAZSCG010000115.1:0-1771 GCA_045602805.1 Feifaniaceae bacterium | reverse complement strand
ACCTGCTACACCGATAAGGAGCGGATTAGGTTTAGTTCTTCTGAGAAGAATAGTAGAAATTTCAGTGACTTCCTTTTCTCTGCCATACGTCATAGCGAGTTCGCCGTTAAGGGCAAGTAAATTGAGATTGCGAGAATATTTAGAGAGAAATTCGTTTTCATTATTCAGCCTGCGGAGTTCTCTTGCATATTCTTCCTTGTTGAGTTCTTCTTCTGTCGGTGCATTAGGGTTTTCGGGGGATAGCTGAGTTTCAGCATAGATAAGACCTGTTTCCTCTACCCAATAATGAGGAGTGTCGAAGTTTCCGCACCGTCTTTTGATAGTCAGCAACATTCCATTCGGAGCATAGACGTTATCGCCTACTGAATAGCGATATTCAAATTTGTTTTCAGCCATAGTAATCAATTCTTTTCTGGTGTTTCAGTCTGTCCTTGACTTTCTGTATTTATTATACCACAAAAGAAACGGTTTGTCAATACCTTTTTGAAAAGTTTTTTATTTAACTAATTCATAGCCTTGTAATAAATAATATCCGTTATAACGGTAAATAATTATGAACAAAATATGAACGCAAAGCGGCGGCTATTGCCGCCACCCGCTTATGGTTTAATCATTGAATTTGCATACAGTCGGTTGATATGTGGTCTATCCTCTGCGACACAGTCGCAGAGAAGTCTGACCGTTTTGCCGTTTGCTCTTGCCTTTTTGATTTCCTTTTCTGCTCTGAGGAATGAGAATGTATGGCATAAACATTCAACAGCCTTGTTTTCAAGCACAGCAACAACGTAATACATTAGTCGTTGTTCTTCTTTCCGCCGAAGATAGTACGCAGAAAACCGAGTACAATCTCGATAACGATTGCCCACAGTGCCGCCTGTTTCCACGTCCAAGTGGCGATTACTCCGAGTTTACAGAGTGCCCACAGACCAAGACCACAGAGCAGTACGGACATACCGTAACTGATTGCAAGAACGATACCAACGATAAGAATAACTGCAATAACCTTTTTCATTTTAATTTCCTTTCTGGTTTTCTGGACTGTCCTTGTCCTTTACTGTAACTATATTATATCATATAAAGGGGTAAATGTCAATAGTCATATTGCACAAAGTTTGTCGGCGAATTTTGTATAGTTTGCCGAATAGTTTTGTAACCTTTTTCTGCCGTTATAACGGTAAGAAATTATGAACAAAGTTAAAAGGAAAAAACGGAGCAGGGGAACTGCTCCGCTTTGGTGCTTTAGCGTACAACAACGTACTCATTGCCCTCGCTTGTGTAGACATTGCCGTCATTGTAGCAGTAAGCGTGGTTGTTGTCAACCTTGATATAACGCTTGCCGTCGTGAGTGAACTGCGTACCGATACCGACTTCCTTGAACGGTGTGCCGTCGTGGAGAACATAGTCGGGAACTGCTTTGCCGTTTGCCCTTGCATAAGCGATTGCAAGACCTGTTGCAAGGTCGAAAACGTCAGACGGATTGCACTTAGCAACACCGATTTTGGGCTTGTCGGTACCGAGATACACGACAGAAACCTGTCTGCCGACAGCGATAGCACCGACAGTTGTAGGGTTGGCTGCTTCTGCCGCCATAAGAGCAGTTACCATTGCAGAAATCCATTCATTCTTCTTTTTCATTGTACTCATAATAATACTCCTTTTCTCCGCTTTTGCGGAATTAAATTTTATTCAGTCGGGGTACTTTCTCCGTTCCCCTTACTGTACTTATATTATATCACATCTTGATTGATTTGTCAAGAGTTTTTTGAAAAAT
>JAZSCG010000114.1:0-1673 GCA_045602805.1 Feifaniaceae bacterium | reverse complement strand
TCATAGCAAATACAAGTACGAGTGCAAGAACCTTTTTGAGATTTCTCATAGGAAAACTCCTCCTTAATAATATTTGTGGCTATGCCACTACTTTACGGTAACAGTATACTCAACCGTTTCCCCACTTTCAAGTGTTTTGACCTTAATGTAACAAAACTGTAATATTTCGTAATATTTGCCGTTTTTTCCTATTTATATATAAGGAAGAAGTTTTGTTAATTGCGGGACGATTACAATCCCTCCGGTTCTTCGAACCACCCCCTTTACGCAAGGGAGGCTAGAGGTAATAAGTAGCAGTGAAGAGTGAAGAGTGAAGAGTGAAGAGTGAATAAGTAAAAAAGGAAGGTTTCCCTTCCTTTTATATTACCATATAAGTGTCGCAAAGTAATCGTCTGCAGTTTCGGCACGGCGTATCATTTCAATACTTCCGTCCTCTTTAAGCATAAGTTCTGCACTGCGGAGTTTGCCGTTATAGTTATAACCCATTGCAAAGCCGTGTGCACCCGTGTCGTGAATTGCCACGATATCGCCTATCTCAACAGGCGGCAGCGAACGGTTTACTGCAAACTTATCGTTATTCTCGCAGAGACCGCCCGTAACGTCATAGACGTGGGTGCAAATCTCATTCTCCTTGCCGAGAACGGTTATGTGGTGATATGAGCCGTACATAGCAGGACGCATAAGGTTTGCGGCACACGCATCAAGACCCACGTATTCCTTATGAGTATGCTTTAAATGCAGTACGGTTGACACAAGATGGCCGTAAGGTGCAAGCATATATCTGCCAAGCTCGGTATATATCGCAATGTCAGTCATATTTTCGGGACCGAACACCTCGTCATATACCCTGTGCACTTCTTTGCCTATTCTTTCAATGTCGGCAGGCTTGCCGTCGGGCAAGTAGGGGATACCGATACCGCCTGAAAGATTGATAAATTTAATGTGCACGCCCGTTTCCTTCTTAAGTTCAACGGCAAGTTCAAACAGAATTCTCGCAAGTGCGGGATAGTATTCGTTACCTACCGTGTTGCTTGCAAGAAACGCATGTATACCAAAGTGCTTTACGCCCTTCGCCTTGAGCGCCTTGAAAGCCTCGCTCATCTGCGGTCTCGTCATACCGTACTTTGCTTCGCCGGGGTTGTCCATAATGTCATTGGATATTGAGAAAAGTCCGCCAGGATTGAATCGGCAGCAAATAGTTTCGGGAATACCGCCGTGTTTTTCAAGAAATTCAATGTGTGTGATGTCGTCAAGATTTACGATTGCACCAAGTTTTCTTGCAAGTTCAAAATCCTCCGCCGGTGTCACGTTTGACGAAAACATTATATCGTCACCCGTAAAACCGCACTTTTCACTCATTATGAGTTCGGTATACGAAGAACAGTCTACTCCGCAACCCTCTTCCTTTAATATTTTAAGGATAGCGGGTGTCGGCGTTGCTTTTACCGCAAAATATTCTCTGTAGCCCTTATTCCACGAAAATGCATTTATAAGCTTTCTTGCATTTTCCCTTATGCCTTTTTCGTCATAAATGTGAAACGGCGTCGGATACGTCTTTATTATCTCCTGTGCCTTCTCTTTTGTTATAAACGGTGTTTTCATTCTGTTTCTCCCTCTTGAACCTCTGCCGTCTGGTCGGAAACCTCGGCTATGGCAGTAAATTTATATGAACC
>JAZSCG010000113.1:0-13164 GCA_045602805.1 Feifaniaceae bacterium | reverse complement strand
TGGTCTTTATATGGGAAGTGATAATTTTGCAATTTCATTCCATAATTACGGATAGAATGGTTATTATCTTTATTGCCTTGCTCAACGGCATATTTACCGATAAGGCGTAACATCGTACAATTTCGGTCAAATTCCTTTGCAAGTTCCCTTATTTCATCTTCTCGGAGTATTCCGCTTTTCATCAGCTCTAAAGCTTCGGGGTGAATTTGCTTTATATTTGCCCTATCAAAAGGAGCAAATACCGCTTCACTTTCTGCCCTTATAGCTTCAAATTCGGCATAACTTTTTCTAATATGCTCACGGATTTGTGCTTGCATTTCTTCTTTTCGGCTCTCATATCTTCGGGTGTCATCTTTCTTTTTTTCTTGGCTTCCCCAGCCCCTTGTTAATTCTGCGTTCCACCAGTTATTATAATCTTGCAATTTGTCATTAAGGATAGTATATTCCTCTCTTGCCTTTTCGTAAGATTGACGGAGTTTAAGCAAAAATTCCGATATTGTTCTGTACTGTGCCATAATTATTTTATCTTCCTTTCGATAGTAAAAATTTTGTTTTTCGCTTTGTCATACACTCGCAAACCTGACGGAATAATCTCTATTTTTATTGTGTCCGTGTCAACCGTTGTATAAGGCTCTGAAACGCCCTCTGAACGCTTTACACGCCTTGTTATGTAGTTGTATTCCTTATCTGCTAAAATGTCATATACTGCCGTTTTGTCGCCCTCTCGGACTATTTCAACACTATCACTTTTATATAGTGTTTTCGGAGTATTTCCGCACCCTGCAAATAGCATCAAACACATAGACAAAAGCAACACAAAAGCAACTTTATTCTTCAACTGTGTTCACTTCCTTTTTAAGTTCTCGGATTTCAGCCTTTAACTTTTTAATTTCTTTACGCATTGCGACTTTATCATTGATTAAGTCTTTTATTTTCTCATTGAGTAAGTCAATAAGCATTGCGTTATAATCTGTCATATAGTTCACCTACCTTTAATCAACTAATCAACCGTGCAACCAACCAACTAACCATATCAAGACTTTATATATTACTTATCTCAAATATAAAATCTTTATTATATAAAATATTAGTTGATTGGTTGACAGTATATAAAAACCCTTGTAAATACTACCTTTTTTAATCAACTAAACACTTCAACCAACCGTCAACTATTCATTATCTCGGGAGTTCAGCATCTAATTTTTTGATTTCTTCCTCTGCTTTTGGATTGTAAAAAGACTTTTGTTTCCCAAAACCATTGAAATTTTCTGCATTTCCTCTTGTCCAACCTAATTTATTGACTACTATTCCTATAAGTTCGTTGGAGTCTTTCCGCTTCATTTCGGGGAAATGTGGGGAGCGGTCTTTATATAACGCCCTTTGCCATATTTCAATTAAGCAAGTACGGATTTTTCCGTCAAGGTATTCTTCGATTACGCCCTCTCTCCAATCGTCTTGCTCCGCTTCGCTTTGCTTTGATTTGATAGCGGATAGCAGACTCACATTTTCAACAGGTTTTGCAAAGTCATCACCTTTATCAAAAGCGGATTTCATTTCTGCCCAACATTGAGAAATATACTCTTTACATTCCTTTTCATTGTCATATAAAAACCGTGCATCAGATTTCACCGTAACAGGATACCAACGCCTATTGCCTGTCTTATCTGTGAGAAATTCCGTCCTGTTCGTTGTTCCGATAAAGATACATCTTCTGGGAGAGTCTGTCGGTCTGCGGTCGTAAGGTTTTCTATAAAAGTCGGAAGCGGTAGAGAGAAACGCTTTGCAGTTTTCCTCTGATTTCGTTCCGCTATAATCGTTAGCAAGTGTAGCAAGTAGTTCTTCAATTTCTACTATCCATTTGCCCGAAATACCCTCTAAACCCTTTTGTCCGTTTATAGTTTTGATACTACTATATAACTCCATATCAAGTGCCAACCATTGACAGATTGTAGACTTTCCACCGCCTTGTTTACCTATCAGGACAATAACATCGTCAAATTTACACCCTGCACGATATGCTCTATTGATACCGCCTGCAAACAGTAGCCTTGAACATTCTCTGTTATATGGCGTATCGTCTGCACCTAACCATTTAGACAAAAAGTTTTCTACTCGCTTTTGTCCGTCCCATATAAGAGAGTCGATTTTATCCTTTATCGGACAGTATTCTCTTTCGTGCTGAAATTCCGCAAAAGCATCTTCGTATTTTTGACGGTTAAATATACTATAATTTGCCTCTATGTAAGTCCGTGCGGAAGCATCGTCTGCATCTGTCCATTGTGATTTACCTTTTACTTTGTGCTTTTCGGGAAGTCCTGACAAAGTGTTATATTTCACTATGGAAAAATAACGGTCATATCGCATAATATCCAAATAGTTAGAGGCAACATTTGCAATAGTGGGGACTTTTACTCCGTCAACTTTCTTGTCAACAGTTATCAGAAATGGCTTGACTTCTTCGGGATTGCCTTGCCCCTCTGTATTGACTACCGCCTCGTAAATGTCATCAAGGGAAAAATCCTTTAACATTTCGGAAAGTTTCTGTGCTGACATATTCCGCAAACAATAATCAATTTTTTCATTCTCGTTTATCAATATCACCACCACCATTTTTTTGTTTTAGATATTCAACGGCGGGCTTCATAGCCTTTTGCATATCTGTTATGCGATTATTCATCATAGACACAAAACGCACAATATCTCTGTCATCAGCAGGCAACCAAAAACCATTTATTCCCGAACAGATAAACTCCCCCTGTTTTCGTGCGATATTGATACAGACAGTTACATCTCGCTCGTTAAAGCCTAAATATTTTGCCAACTGTTTGCAATTTACGGCATTTTCCTCGCCAACAGATAAATAATCGGTTATTTTAAGAGGTTTATTTTGCTTCATTCAATTTTACCGCCTTTTTACTTTCTGCTTCGAGTTGTTCGGAAAGTGCCGTTGTATTTACCAAAAAACGATTGCCTGTATAAATACCCGGACATTCGCCTTTTGCAACAAGAATACGCAAACGGTGTTCGCTTAACAACCCTGTGGCTGCGGTCTGTCTAATAGTTTTAAAAATTGGCATATTTAATATCACTCCATTGTTTGATAATTTTTATCAGAAATTGTCGACTATCTCTTGACATCGTTATTATACTATGCCACAATGTATTTAGTCGAGATACGCAATATATACATTTAATTTATTTTTTTAAGGGTGGTGTATTTGTATGGTATACAATTTTGCAGATATTGCGGTGCGTATTCGTAATATAAGAAAAAACAATGGATTGTCGCAGGAACAGTTAATCGAAAAATTAAAAGATAAATACGATTTTTCGATTTCACGCAATACATTAAGCAAAATAGAAAACGGAGAAAAGAATTTTTTTACATTCGATTTTTTATATACCTTTGCAAAAATGTTTGATTGTGATATTGGATACTTGTTAGGAGAGTATGAAGAAAAAAAACAAGAAGCACATCAACTTTGTTCCGCAACCGGATTGAGCGAAAATGCTCTTTATAAAATACAAAGAGAAAAGGAAAATTGCAGGATAAAACAATTTAACCAAATAATCGAAGATAAGTCTTTTTGGGAAATTTTGAATTTTTTCTGTAACTACGAACACGTTTCAAAAGATTTGTTTGAAGAAAACGAAAAGAGAAGCAGGTTATTTTGGGCATCAATTAGAAATGCAGAAGATGAGGAAACGGCAGATTTATATAAGCGTGCATCTATTGCTTTGGACAAACAAAAATACAACTATGAAATGAACCGCTATAAATGCCAATTACTCTTTGAGGAAATTCTCGATAGATTTTTGCCGAAAGTATAACGAAAGGAGAACGAATAATGGCTAATATTCAAGAAAGAAGAAACAAAGACGGCAAATTGATTTCATATTCAATTCGTGTTCATCGTGGGCGTGGAGCAGACGGAAAACAACTCAAACCATATACAACCACCTTTGATGTATTACCAACTTGGAAAGAAGAAACAGCACGCAAAAAAGCGGAAGCATTTGCAAGTGTTTTTGAAAAGGAATGCAAGGACGGTATAAAAGCAGATAACCGTCAAAGATTTGACGGCTACTGTGATTATGTTATCGGCTTAAAAGAGAAAAGAGGCGTGAAACATTCAACCATTGTCAGATACAAGGAATTGACTACAAGAATATACTCTGTTATCGGTCATATAAAACTCTGTGATTTGCGTGTAGACCATTTGAATGATTTATACACATCATTGTCGGCTGACGGCTTAAATAAAAAAACAGGCGGTAAATTATCGACTAAAACTATAATCGAACATCACCGTCTGATTTCAACAGTATTAGAGCAAGCATTCAAAGAACGACTTGTTGTATTTAATGTAGCAAGGCAAGCAGAATTACCTCGAATGGAAAAGAAAGATGTAAACTATTTTCAACCTGAACAGATAGAGGCTATCAGAAATGCCCTTGAAAATGAGCAACCAAAATGGAAAATGCTCGTACATCTTCTTTTAATTACAGGTGCAAGACGTGGAGAAATTCTCGGTCTTAAATGGGATAAAGTAGATTTTGAGAAAAACCGTATATATATCTGCAACAGCATTTTATATTCATCTGACAGAGGCGTATATGAAGATACCCCCAAAACAGAAAAGTCAAAAAGATTTGTCACGTTACCTCTTGAAACAGTAAACGAATTAAAAGCATACAAACAATATCAAGCACAGGAATATCTAAAAAACGGTATACCATATCAATTAAATGGTTTTGTGTTTTCACAGATAGACGGAACGGCTATGCACCCCGACAGCGTAACCGATTACTTGAAAAAGTTTTCAAAGAAATATAATCTGCCTCACATCAACGCTCACGCATTCCGTCATACTATGGCAAGTCTTTTATATTTCAATGGAGTTGACAGCGTTTCTATTTCAAAAAGATTAGGTCACGCACAGGTCAGTACAACCGCAAATATATATGCTCACATCATAGAAGAGGCAGACCAACGAAATGCAGATATTTTATCTGACATTTTCCTCAAAAAAGCGTGATTTTCAATATCGAGTTGAATTATTGTTGAATTATTGACGCAAATTGAATAAAAAAAGAAAACCTTGTATTTGCCGAAAGTGGCTTAAATACAAGGTTTTTTAGTGGTTGCGGAGGAAGGACTCGAACCAACGACCTTCGGGTTATGAGCCCGACGAGCTACCACTGCTCCACTCCGCGATATCTGATTGCCTATATAGAATAACACAATTTTTCTTTGGTGTCAACCATAACTTGTCGACATAATTCGTAATATGTAGCTCCGCCGTTTTTGCGGCGAAGCAAAGTGTTATTTCAGAACCATCTGTTGCAGTTACAACCGCATCTGCCGTTCCATCTTGTGTTGTCTGATGAACGGTTGCATCTGTTACAGGAATTTCTGCAAAGACCCCAATTTGAACACATAACAATTACCTCCGTTAAATTATCGGCGCCGTAACTTATACTATGATTAAAAAATGTATATTGACACAGTAAATTTTAGGTTTTTTGCTTGATTTAATACGTCATTCGTTTTAATATATCTTATGAGGTGGCTAACTTGGTTTCTAAAATTAAATCAGTAATAAATAAAATTAAATCCAACCCTTACCTGTCAATTGCTTTAGTATCGCTTATACTGTGTCTTGTCATAGAAAGTCTTTCAAGGCACAATCCTTTTGGCGGTTTTATTTTTATGTTTAGGCATCCGCTTGCTTTTATTTATGACACCGCACTTATATTCACGACTCTTTTTGTTGCGATGTTTTTCAAAAAACGCAGTGCCGTGCTCACCCTTGTTGCACTCCTGTGGCTGACAATGGGTATTTCAAACTTTGTCATTTTATTTTTCCGTTCTACCCCCTTTTCATTCGTGGATATAACATTACTCGGATATGCTCTTCAGATGGCGGATATATATCTGACAAAACTTGAACTCATAATGATAATTTTAATGGTTGTCGGCGCTATAGCCGCCATTTGTATAGCCTTTGTCAGAACTAAAAAGGTTGAACGCCCGAGAAGAATCTGGTATCACGCTGTTGCGCTTGCTCTCGCAATTGCCCTTTTGATAAGCATGGGCACGGTTATCGGAAGGAAAAATGACAACAGTATTGTAAATGCATATAACCGTTTCGGCTTTGCATATTGCTTTGCAAGAAGTATGTTTGATGTCGGAATAGACAGTCCCTCCGATTACAAAAACTCAGCTGAATATATCCTTGCATCGCTTCCCGATGCAAGCAATACCGCAGAAGTACCAAACGTGCTCTTTGTACAGCTTGAAAGTTTTTTTGATGTTAATTATATTAAAAACATGAGTTTTTCGGAAAATCCGATACCCAATTTCACCGCACTGAAAAATGCTAATCCGCACGGATTTTTGAGCATGCCGTCAATCGGTGCAGGTACGGCAAATTCAGAATTTGAAGTGCTCACGGGTATGAATCTTGACTTCTTCGGATTTAACGAATATCCGTATAAGACAATCCTTCAGGGCAGCACCTGTGAAAGCATGGCATACTCTTTAAAGGAGGGCGGTGCTCAGTCGGCAGTTGCGATACACAATAACACAGCCACATTCTATGACAGGAACAAGGTCTTTGCAAATCTCGGCTTTGATCGTTTTATATCAGAGGAATTTATGAACGGTATTGAGTTTAACGAACTCGGCTGGGCATATGATGACATTCTCATTCCACAGATTATACGCTCACTTGATGCAACGGAAGGAAGCGATTTTGTATACACCATCACGGTGCAGAGTCACGGCAAATACCCTGACGAGCAGATGGATGATGAGCAGGCTGTTATATCGGTATTCGGCGAGACAACTCCCGAAAATCTGCTTATGTCATTTGAATATTACGTAAATCAGCTTCGTGAAGTCGACAACTTTATCGGTGACCTTATGAGCGAGATAGAAAAGCGAAAAGAAGACACCGTTGTTGTTTTCTTCGGTGATCATTTGCCCAATCTTGATCTTGCACAAGACGAACTCGACAACGGCGACCTCTACCAGACCGAGTATATTATCTGGAACAACTGTGGCCTTGATTTTGAGAGCGGTGATATTGAAGCCTATGAGCTTTCGTCGAGAGTTCTCGGTGTGCTGGGTGCCGACAGTGCCGTAATGACACGCTACCACCTCTATAGCGACGGTAATTTAGAGGATATGAAAACTCTTGAATACGATATGCTCTACGGTGACCATATAATGACTGCGGGTGTGCAACCCTATGAAAAAACCGACCTTATACTCGGTATGTGCGAGCAATTTGTTACAGGCATAAACGAGAGAGGCGATTTCACAATTATCGAGGGGGGCAATTTTAACGATTACAGTAAAGTTCTGATAAACGGCAAGGTGCAAAACACTCTGTTCTACAGTGATACTGCACTTATCATACTGTCCAGTGATTTTGAAATAGGCGACACAATATGTGTTGCACAGGTTGCCGGAGACGGAACGGTGCTCTGGAAAACGGAAGATTTGTCTTACAACCAGTAAAAAAGAACAGGTATGCTGATGCATACCTGCTTTTTTATTTATCTTCTAAGTCTTTAACTGCCGCTGCTTCCTCACGGGATACCTGAATCCTGCCGTCACGAAGCACCTTCACTTCGTCTTTATCAAAGATCTTGACGGTTGCTTCGCCCTCTTTGCCTATCTGCACCTTGAGTCTGCCTCTGAGAAGATTTACCTCAGTCACATTACCCTTTCCTGCAGGCGTCTGAACATATGCGCCGACTTTAGGGGTGTTTGCAATAAGCTCCTCATATGCATCCTGTTCATATTTAAGACAGCACATAAGCCTTCCGCAAGTACCGCTTATTTTGGACGGAAGAAGTGCTATACCCTGTTCTTTAGCCATCTTTACAGATACGGGATGAAATTCACCCAAAAATTGTTTACAACAAAAAGGATTTCCGCATATTCCGATACCGCCTTTTATCTTGGCCTCATCTCTGACACCTATCTGTCTGAGTTCTATCCTTGTGCGGAAAACACTTGCAAGGTCTTTTACAAGTTCACGGAAGTCCACCCTTCCGTCAGCCGTAAAATTAAAGAGCAGTTTACTGCCGTCAAAAGTGTATTCGGCATCTACAAGTTTCATGTCAAGTCCGTGTGCCGCCACCCGCTCCTTACATTTTTCAAGAGCAGCTGCCGCACGCACCTTATTTTCCTCATACTTGCGGACATCGTCTTCACGAGCCTTTCGTATAACAGGTTTTATTTCTCTGTCAGCCGGAATATCTTCATTCCTGTTTGCTATTGCGATTTCTCCGAGTTCTACGCCCCTCGTCGTTCCGACAATAACCTTGTCCCCGACAGCAAACGTAATATCAAGCGGATTGAAATAATATACTTTTCCGCCTTCTTTAAATCTGACTCCGCATATCGTCATCCGTTTATCTCCTCCCGACAGGACAAAAGCATTTTCTGCACAAGCATTTTAACATCGGCTGCCGAATTTTGAGCCTCTGTGACACTTTGTCTTGCCGTTTCAATTATATTTAATGTTTTCGTTCTTGTCAATTTCTGCGTAGCATTTACAACATTTTCCACAGGAAAATGCAGATTTTCTATACCCGAAATATGCTTGAGAACGTCGGTACAAAATACCTCTATCCCCTCCGAAACCTGCTCAAGCGCAGTCCTGTCGGTTATAAGCTGCGCTATCTTTACCAGCTCAAGCACGTTATCCTCACAAAGAGCCTTCATTATGTGCATAGTTACATAATACGGATGCTTTTCATCGCCTGCCATCAAGTCAAGGGCTTTCCCGATTATGCCGCCACTGTATACCGCAGCCTGCCTTGCCGTAACTTTAGACGAAGCATTCTCATATTTCGATATAGCCTGCTCTATCTCCTGCAGTGATGAAGGCGGGACCGTCAACAATATACACCTTGACCTGACTGTCGGCAATATCCTTTCGGCATTTGAACAGGTCAGAACAAAAACGTTTCCCTTCTCGGGTTCCTCAAGAAGTTTCAGAAAAGCATTCTGTGCATTGATATTCATCTTTTCTGCACGGTCTATAAGTATGACACGTCGGTCACCCGATATGGGGGTTACCGCACACACCTCTTTCAGACGGCGTATCTCAGCTATCTTTATGTCACCTGCCGCACCGCCGGGCACAAGATGCTCTATATCGGGATGCGCACCTGCCGTATACGACTTGCATGCACGGCAATTACCGCATGGTGCATTATCCCTGTCTGCACACAGAATGGCTTTCGCCATTTCACGTGCAAGCGTCCTCTTTCCTATTCCGTCAGGGCCGCATATTAAATAAGCATGAGAGAGTTTGCCTCTGCATATTTCATAAAGTTTTTCTTTTACGGCTTTGTTTATCATCTGTATTCCCTGTCAACCGAGCTGTCAATATACAGCGGATTTACCTCAAAACGTGCAATATCCCCCGTTTCGCAGGATATGCCCGTTATGTCAATCACACAATTTGAAAGGCCTACTCTTCCGAGCACCTTTGCCCTTTTTCCGTTTACGGTGCAGTACATACCGCCTTTTTTGAGGAGTGCTTTTACGTCGGCAAAAATGTATCTGAGTTTATCTCTTACTCTGAAAGTGTCGTGTGCTTTTGCCGCAGCATAACCGTCACCGTAGCCAAGCGGAACAACGGCAACTCTCGTTGCTTTTTTCACCTTGCAGGTATTTGCATATCCGACATTGTGTCCCTCAGGAATGTATCTCGGACAGTCGATTTCAGCCTCGATATATCCGCACGGCATAAGTTTGCCCTTACCGGTTTTTACGGGCAGTCTGCCAATAAGTGCACTGCCCACACGCACCGTATTGAAAAGCGTTTCGGGATATAAAAACAGCGCACACGAGTTTGCAAGATGCGTATATTTAAAATCAATTCCCTCGCTCTTAAAGAAGTCGACAGTCTTGTTAAATGCTTCAAGCTGGGAAAGTGTATACTTTTTCTTCTTTAAAAAAGATGCGGACAGATGTGAAAAAATACCTTCAAGTTCCACATCAGTAAGATTTTTTACACATTCCAGCATAACACTCTGCTCATCGGGGTGAAAGCCGAATCTTCCAAAGCCCGTGTCAATAAGTATATGTGCGCAGGCTTTTTTCCCTGCCTCTACGGCGGCATTGTTAAGTGCGGCTGCAGCAACAGGAGAGCCAATGGACGCCGTAATATCAAGGTCAACTATATCCCTTGCATCACGGGGATTTTCTGTCGGTGACAGAAGAAGAAGCTTGTCCTGAACGCCGTTTTCACGCAGAATTTTGGCTTCATCAAGCGTTGCCACCGCAAAGAAATCAAAACCATTTTCCTTGAGCAGCTTGGTATATGCGACGATGCCGAAACCGTAGCCGTTACCTTTTACAACGGCTATGACCTGCCTGTCCCCCGCTTTTTCCCTTACCGTATCGGCATTATGCCTTACCCTGTCCTTTTCAAGAACGAGTGTTTTCATGTTATTTACCTCTGTTTTTAAGTTTGTAGACAAGTTTTATATATTTCTTGTGAAGCTTCTCTGCAACATTTATCATCTTGTTTGCAAAAGGCTTGAACACAATGCTCATCTCACCGGTAAATTCGGTGAATTCACCGTTAAATCCCTTCTTAAAACGGTAGAGCCCGTAAAGAGGATGGTCTTTTTCAAGAATTCCTGCCACGCCTCTGAAGTCGTATATCCTTGCACCCGTTTCAACTGCCCACTGTATCATGCTCCACTGAAGCAGATAGTTTGGCATTACGTTACGGTAACTGTTTGAGGATGCACCGTAGAGATACCACACCTTGTCACCGTAGTGTATTGCAAGCGTACCTGCTATCGCCTTACCCTCGTAATACGCCATATAAAGCCTTATATGCTCACCCAGAGAATCGTACATCTTCTGAAAATATGAAAGCGAGCGTGTAACAAAGTTGTCACGCATACCCGTTTCTATCATAATGTTGTAGAAGGTTTCAAGCTCTTCCCTCGGTGCTATCCTGACTTCAACGCCATGCTTGAGTGCAACACGGATATTATATCTCGTCTTGCTCTCAAAAAGTGCCATAACCTCTTCTTCGGTTTTTCCCTCAACGTCAAGTCTGAAAACGTAACGGGGCTGAATTGCATCAAAGGTCTTGCTTTCCTCTTTAACCGCAAAGCCCTGCTTTTTCATTATGTCTGTAAAGATTTCATCATCACTCTTTACGTCAGGGTCAACACGGAAAATATATGCATTATGCCTCTTTGCAAGTTCTTTCACACCGTCAATGAGGTCTTTTATCACATTTTCATCATGCACATCGCACACGGGGCCCCTGGGTGCATACATAATGGTATAAGGAAACATAGGCACCTTTCTTACAAGAATGCCTATTGCACCTACTATATTCCCCTGCCCGTCTCTCGACACGACTGTCTCAAAATCCCAGGCGGATTTTACCTTTCCCCACATAACGCTCTGCGTAAAATGGCCTTTGGGGTGGGACGCCACAAATGCCTCATATTCACCAAGTGCTTCTTTTTTTAATATTTCCATTGATTTATCACCTTTAATATTATTTAAATTATTATACCATCAGCGAACGATTCAGCTGTGTGTATTATCATTGTTTTTCTTAGCAGTTATGATGGATGCTATCAACTTCCTGCGAATTGTTCCGCACTTGTTATTCAACCTGTCGTATGTAGTATTGTCTATAGCATTTACTTTGAACATAATTTCTAACCAATATTCTGTTTCAAAACATTCTTTGAGTGCAATTTCAAGTTTATGTACAAAATCCGACCTGCTCTGTGCATATTTTGCTTCGTGTGAATTTGCACCTATTGACGAGCACGACCGCAAAAGTTGATTTACAAATACTCCTCTACCCTTTATGCTATCGCATTCCGCAGTTGTTTCAACAGTCAATTCAACTGCCAATTCCTTAATGGTTTTATCGTTCATAACAACCTCTTTCCTGCGATATACTCACATTGTTCGTGCGATATATTTTCACTTCGTTCAAATGCGATATAACCTCATCCTATTCGGTAGCGATATAATATAAATTCCTTATCTTGTCCCGAAGGGACATATCGCTCCGCAAGGTATATCGCACCAACAGGTATATCGCAAATTCCGTCAGGAATTTATATCGCTTAGTTCAATCGTAGAACGATTGAACTAATTATACCATTATAAACATTTAATTACAAGTCGCCTATTTTGTTGACAGAAACGGAATTTGATAATAAAATAGATATAAGTATTGATAAAAGGAGAATCGTTGTGAAATCAAGTAATAAACGTGCAAAAAAAATACTTGCAAATAACATATTCACGGGCATAGTCGTGCTTCTCGTCATTGCCGCACTCGTTACGCTTGCGGTAGTCAACCTCACAAGCGGAAAGACAAGCTTCACCAACGGCACGTGGGACGCCGTGTCCGATGATGAACTTTACGGAAAAGGCGGTTCGCTCATACCCGTATTGCCCAAATCAAACACAGACCTTGACGATTTAGTTGCCACGGGCAGACTCACTTTAAAAGGATTTTTCCTCGGTGAATCGGGCACAATGGCAGCTATTGTCGATATGAACGGCACTACAGTATCACTTGAAAAGAACGAATCTGTCGGCGGTGTCACTCTTGCGGATATTGATGACGGGCTCGTCATCCTTGCAATCGGTGACAATTATGCTTATCTCACGCTTGATGAGCCGACCTACGATATTCAGTAAGGAGGATGAAGTATGAAAAACACATTTAAAATACTTGCTCTGGTAATTGCCCTTGCAATGCTCTTTACTTCGGCTGCCTTTGCGGCAAGCACATACACGGTAGAATCCGGCGACAGTCTTTGGACAATCGCAAATAAATTCGGCATTTCGGTTGACGATCTTATGAGTGCCAACAATCTTAAAGGCGAAGGCCTCCAGATAGGTCAGGTGCTCAAAATCCCGTCTGCAAACGGTGAAACAAGTAATACATCCCCCGATGAAATTCCGATTCCCGATGATGCCCCGGTCGGAAGCGGTTATGATATTCCCACCCTTTCAGTAGACTTTATTGATGCCATTTCATTTGAAGTAATCGATACGGATATCCGTGACATATTAAATATAATTGCCAACTATGCAGGCAAGAAGATAGTTTATCTCGGCGAAGCACAGAAGGT
>JAZSCG010000112.1:0-18793 GCA_045602805.1 Feifaniaceae bacterium | reverse complement strand
TATGGTATAATTGAATATAATGGTGTAGAATATCAGGGTCGCCATGAGCCGATAATTAGTAAAGAAACATATGACCGGGCAATGAGTGCGATGATTGACAGGTCTATTACCAGAACATCAACGTCAGATTACTTGCTTACAGGGTTACTCTATTGCGGTGAGTGTGGAGCAAAAATGAGATATCAAAAATGGGGTAAGGCGGGAAGCAAATTAGTTTGTTACTCTCAGCAAACAACAAAGCCCTATCTTATAAAAGACGAAAATTGTACTCAGCCCAAATTATGGGCAGACGAAGTAGAAGATGTTGTGATTAAACGACTTCTTTCGTTAAAAGAAGAAAAACATGAAATGACACCCGTCGATTATAATGCGTCTGCAATAGAATTATTAGCTTGTCAAAAAGATGAAATTGAAAAAAAGATAAAAAGACTATATAATCTCTATTCAGAAACGACGGATGAATTATTGTTAGAAACAATCAATGAGAATAAGGTACAGCTCGACAAAATAAATAACAAGTTAAAAAATGAAATAAAACAACGTAATACAATTATGATGCGAAAATCGGTTAAAGATGCTGTTGATAACCTTGCATCTCAATGGGATTATATGACTCAAAAAGAAAAACAAACACTGGTGAGGGCACTTGTTAATAAGGTTATTATTAAGGGTGAGACTGTTAAAATAGAATTATCAATATAATTTACGACTAAGTACATTCATTCCAATGATCACAGGCGAATTAAGACGCTATCTTAGGGATAATAATATTATAAGAGTAAGTCGTTCTATGAGAGATCTTGCCTACAAAGCGCTGAGTGAAAAAGAAAGATTATCCAAAAAACTTGGCAGAGAGGCAACTATCGAAGAGGTTGCAAAAGAATTGGAAACACCTACAAGTGAAGTTGTTGCAGCTTTGGATGCAATAATGGACCCTGTCAGCCTTTTTGAACCGATTTATTCTGAAAACGGTGATCCTGTCTGTGTAATGGATCAGCTGTCCGACAATGGAGCAGAGGACAATAACTGGCTTGATGAGATCAGTATAAGAGAGGCTTTTGAAACACTTAATAATCGTGAGAAGAAAGTGGTCAGGAAGAGGTTTTTTGAAGGGCTTACGCAAGTTGAAGTTGCCGAAGATATGGGAATATCGCAGGCACAAGTGTCAAGACTTGAAAAAGCTGCCCTAAAACACATAAAAAGTGAATTGTAAAAACGGTTGTCAGACGACAACCGTTTTTTTGTGGTGTTGACTAAAGTTTGCCTTTTTAGTACAATATCGGGTATAGTGGGAGATAGAATTATGAAAAATAAAATTCGCAATAATTACATATTAACAGTTATATTTTTGATTTTGTTTGGATTGTTTACAGTTCTTGTAAAAACTGTTGACGTAAAGCCTGTGGGACCGCAGGGGTCACTGATAGGTTTTTCTACGGTAAACACCGCTTTGTTTAATTTCTTTGGGCAGAACAGTATCTGGTATACCGTTTCGGAAGGTGTTGGATATCTCGCATTGCTCGTTGCATTTGCCTTTGCAATGATTGGATTTATACAGTTCCTTAAGCGTAAATCGGTATTTAAAATTGATGCTGATATTATTGCACTCGGAGGATTATATCTTCTCACCGTAATAACTTACATATTATTTGAAATTGTGATTGTCAACTACAGACCAGTTCTTGTATCGGGAATGCTTGAAGCTTCATATCCTTCATCGCACACAATGCTTGTTATTACTATTTTAGGTTCAGCAGGCATACAGATTGATAAACGCATACAAAATAAGCCTTTAAAAATTTTTTTAAAGGCAGTGTGTATTATTGCAATTGTTGCGACGGTTATCGGTCGTGTTGCATCCGGTATGCACTGGATAACTGATGTTATCGGTGCGGTTTTACTGTCGGCTTTTCTGGTTATGACGTATTACTCTGTAGTAAAACATATAGAATACATAAAAAAATGAGTTTCTTTCGAAACTCATTTTTTATTTAAAATGCAAAATTACCGTTTTCAAATATCGGTATTTCTTCACCGTCATCGGTTATGCCGGTTATGGAAAGGTCAGCTGTACCTACCATAAAATCAACGTGCTCGAGTGACTGATTCATACCTCTGTTTATCATTTCTTCATCGGATATGTTGTCGACATCCTTAAAGCAGGGATATGCTTCGCCAAGTGCAAAATGACATGATGCATTTTCATCGAACAGTGTTTCGTAAAACATTATTCCGAGCGATGAAATGGGGGAGTTATACGGTACGAGAGCAACCTCGCCGAGCATTGAACTGCCTTCGTCTGTCTCGATAATTCCCTTTAATGTTTCGTAACCCGTTTCAGCTGAATAATCGGTCACTTTTCCGTCTTTGAAAGTTATTTTAAAATTGTTAATTGTTATGCCGTTGTGAGAAAGAGGCATAGATGCAACGAGAGTACCGTTAGCCGAATTCTTTTCAGGAAGAGTAAATATTTCTTCGGTAGGCATATTGGGGAAGAAGTGGACACCGTCAGGTGACGAGTCACCTGCGCCTGACCACATATGATTTTTTGGTAGATCAATGGTGAAATCTGTTCCGAGACTGTTTGTATATTTCAGCGTTTTAAATGCTTTATTATTGAGATATTCTGCTTTTTCCATAAGCGATGCCCTGTGTTTGTCCCATGCATCAGACGGATTGTCAGTATCAACCCTAACGGTTTTGAAAATGACTTTCCAGAGCTTTGTGACTGCATCATCGTCATTTGGAAATAATTTTTCAGCCCATAATTTAGTCGGGGCAGCCACTATTGTCCAACGTATTTTATTTGCTGTTACAAGGTCAAAATACGGTTTTAAAACAACGGAACACGTGCGTGAATTCAAAGTTACGTTTTCGGGGTCAATATCAGCAAAAGCATCCGGATCTTCTCCGATAAGAGTTACAAATGCAGCATTTCTTTTTCCGTAGAAAAGACGAAGGTCGTTTTCAAATCTGGATTTGTCGGAAATGACGCTCTTTTCAGCGTTATTTAACCTTAATTTTGTTATTTCATCGTCACGCCAAACGAGTATTACGTCGGAAGCACCGTTTTCCCAGCCTTCTTTTGCAATTTTTCTTGCAAAGTCTGCAAGTTCAATAGGTGCTAAAATAACAAGCTCCTGTCCTTTTTTCAGTGCTACGCCTCTCTGTACGATAAGTTGTGCATAAGATTGTATTTTGTCATCTAAATTCATCATTGTCTGCCTCCTGATAATATAATGATATTATAACTCCATTTATCAAAAATACAACCGAAAGGAGAATTTTGTGGAACGAATTTATAATCTTCGTTCAAAACCTGTTATCGATATATGCAGCGGTGTCTGTATCGGTACAGTGTGTGATCTCGAAATTGATGTTGAGTGCGGAAGAGTTACTGCAATAGTTGTAGAACCTTGCTGTAAAGGGTTTTCGGTGTTTTCTAAAAGTAATGAAATGGTAATATGTTGGCAGGATATAGATGTAATAGGTGAAGATGCTATTTTAATAAATCACCGAAAATTTCCTGCATTAAAATAAGTTATTAAATTGAAAGTAAGAAAAATATGTGTTATTATAAATGTATTATGATGTTGTGAGGACAGAAATGGCAGTAAACAGACAGAGAGACCCTGAACTGAAAGAGGGTATAATAGCAGGAAGAAATCCTGTTATGGAAGCGTTGAAAATTGATGCAAAAATAGATAAGCTTTTTGTTGCGAGAGGTGAACGTGAAGGTTCAATTGTCAGAATAATAGCTCTTGCAAAAGAAAAAGGGATTCCGATATCGGAAGCCGATAAAGTAAAACTTGACCATATAAGCGGCATAAAAAATCATCAGGGTGTTGTTGCATATGTTACCTCGGTTGAATACTATTCTGTCGAGGAAATAATAAACAGTGCCCAAGAAGCTGGTGAAGCCCCTGTCGTTATCGTTGCTGAAAACCTTACGGATCCGCACAATCTCGGGGCAATAGCGCGTACTGCGGAAGCATCGGGGGTACACGGTATAATAATTCCGAAAAACAGAAGCGTGGGGATAACGCCTGCGGTTGTAAAAGCATCTGCAGGTGCTCTTATGCATGTCAAAGTAGCACGTGTTTCGAATATACCCCAGACGCTTGATAAACTTAAAGATCTCGGACTTTGGGTCTATGGAACAGCAGCAGAAGCGGAAAAGAGTTTTTATGAGACCGATCTTACAGGAGCTGCAGCATTTGTCATCGGTAATGAGGGGGAGGGCATGAGCAGGCTTGTTCGTGAAAAATGTGACTTTCTTATTTCTATACCTATGCAGGGAAAAGTGTCATCACTCAATGCATCAGTAGCGGCAGCACTTCTTATGTACGAATCTTACAGACAGAAAATAAGTAAATAATTTCGGAGTAAATTATGCAGGATGAAAAAAGCTTTGATATGACAACCGAATATGACAGGTCTTTTGTCAAGACGATACCTGATATAGATAACCTGCTCGAGGGTTATATGCTATCACATACTGACAGAAGAACAAACCTTTTTGATGAGGATAAAGACGAAGAAATCAAAGGTTACATAGATCAGATTAATGATATTGTGACACAAAATCCGGAGAAAGCACTTCCTGCTGAAACAGACGGGGAAGGTTCAGCTTCGGATACAAAAGAGTTTTATAAGCTGTCGAGTTTTAAATTTGTTCCGAAATCAGAGAAAAAGGCACAGCCTTCGGAGATAAAACTTACCGGTAAGAAAGCAAGAATATCTTCTGTTAAAGAATTTGTTCAGACAGTATTTCCCGGTCTTGAAAGCAACGAAGATAACGGTGAAAATAAGATTTTTGTTGTTACAATGCCTGAAGAAAAAGAAACAACGACTTCGAGAGATACAGCTGAACTTGAGAAGATTGTTGAGGATGACGGCGAGATAAATCACAAAGAACTCGCTCGTTTTCTCAAGGATGATATTTTTGTTACCGTCTCGACAAAAATTAAAGAAATGAAGGAAGAATACCGTGCAGGTGTTCATCCTTTTGATAAGATAAAAGATAAAAATGAGATAAGAGACAGACTTTCTAAATGTATTGCATCAGGAAGAAAACGTCTTATTGTGATGAGTTTTGTATTTGTTCTTTTGATTTATTTGGGAATAAGTCAGTCTTTAAGTGTTCCTTTTATACAGGCAGTTTCTTATGTTCACGGAAATAATTGGTTTATGCTGATAAATGTTGTGTTGGCAATACCAATGCTTATATGTGCTAAGGATGTCTACAAGGAATCTTTTAAACAAATTCTGTGCTTGTCTCCGGGTATTGAAACAGCATTGTCGTTCTTTATGTCTGTGTCTGTAATACACACATTGATATTGGCTTTTAATCGCACGGATAGTGCATATACGTATCTGTCTCTTACAGCAATGACCCTTCTCGGATATATATATTATGACACAGAAAATTACAAAAAGATGCGAGCGGATTATAAATTGATTGCATTCAAACCGGTGAAAACCTGCGGAAGAGTTGTTGATGACAAACAGTTGACGCAGGAGATAACGGGTGAAGATTCGCTTGCGGCAACTGTAAGAAAATATGATACACTTGTTACTGATGACTTTTTCACCAAATCCACACAGAGGGCGTCAGAAAGTAAAATACTTTCAGTACTTTCAGTTGTATCAATTGCGTTATCAGTTGTTTTGTTTGCTCTTACGTTTATATTTGACGGTAAATTTATAAATGCAGTAACAATGATGGTTGTTACTCTTGCGCTGACAGTATCTGTCGTTCTTTGCGTAACCAACAGACTACCGTATATTTCGTTTTCGAAAAAACTTAAATTCAGTGGCGCTGCGATTACCGGTGAATATACTGCAAAGAATTTTGCAAAGGCGGAGACGCTTATTCTCAGCGATCAGGATCTTTTTCCGCCTAAATCACTGCTTTTATGTGGAAGTAAACTTTACAACGATACTGATATGAAAACCATGATCATAGATGTGGCCAGTGTTTTAAATGCAGTCAATTCACCGCTTACGGGTATGATGATGGATATAATTTCAGATCAGAGGGAACTTCTCAAAGATACCGATTCAGTCAACTACTATGACGAAAAAGGTATCAGTGCATATGTTGAAAATGCCAAGGTTCTAATCGGAAACAGGGCTTTTATGCGAGATAATCTGATAAAGATTCCGGCTGACGGCACTCAGGAGAAAATTGAAAGCGGCGGAAAGGTAGCCCTTTTTGTTGCAATAAACGGTTTTCTGGCGGCAATATTCTCAATTAAGTATAATGAAAATCAAATTATCAAAAAGAGAGTGAAGAAACTTATAGGTGCAGGTGTTGGTTTTGCTGTTAAAAGCAGGGATCCGAATCTTACAAGAAAACTTGTGTGCGGCAAATATGAAATTCCTGAATCGATGATAAGAATACTGCCCGTTTCACTTTCTGAAAAGGAAGAAATGCTTGAAATTGAAGACCATACTCCTGATGTTATCACGATAACTAAAGATGTATCGGCATTTTTCAGAGCGCATACTACTGCACATAAAATGAGATCGGCACTTACTACAAATACGGCAATATGTCTTGCTGCATATGTGTTTGGTGTTGTGCTTGCGTTTGCGGCTTGTGTTATGTCGATGTTACCTGCGGCAAAACCGATTTTAATTGTGTTATTACAGCTATTCTGGTTGATACCACCGTTTGTGACAACAATATCGTTAAACAAAACCATATAAATTTTAAAGAGAACTTGTAAAAGTTCTCTTTTTTTATTGAATTATTGTTCAGATTGTAATATAATTTGAATATACATACTTTTTGTATTGTGTAATATGCATAAAAAACCGAGCGAATTTTTAACAAATCGTATAAATGGACTCGGATTGGAGGTAAATATAATGAAACAGTACCCTGTAAAAAACATCAGAAATGTCGCACTTTTAGGTCATGGCGGCGATGGTAAGACAACTCTTGCTGAGTCTATGTTGTATTTTAGCGGAGCCATTGACCGCTTTGGAAAAATTGCAGACGGTACAACTGCAGGCGACTATGATTCTGAAGAAATAAAGAGACAGATATCAATTTCAACATCACTTTTGCCTGTTGAATGGAAAGATTATAAGATAAATATTCTTGACACTCCCGGTTTTTTTGATTTTGAAGGAGAAGTTAAGAGTGCACTTAGAGTTGTTGACGGCGTTCTTATTTGTGTAACAGGTAAAGACGGTGTTCAGGTTGGCACAGAGAAAGCATGGAAGTATTGCAAAGATGCAAAGAAGGCAAAAATGTTTGTCATCACTAAGGTTGATGAAGAAAATTCTGACTTCTACAGAGTTATCGAACAGCTTCACAATAAGTTTGGTCATTCTATCTGCCCGATAATGCTTCCTATCTTTGAAAATGAAAAGATGTGCGGTTATGTTAATCTTATTACAAATACTGCGAAGAAGTATACATCAGGTAAGCCCGAGGAAATTCCTATGCCTGAATCGATGAAGGATAAAATTGAAGCTTCACAGCAGATGATTTACGAAGCGGTTGCTGAAATAAGCGAAGAAAACATGGAAAAGTACTTTGCAGGCGAAGCATTCTCGGAAGAGGAGATAGTTGCCGCTATCAAGATTGGTGTTGCTGAAAGCACGATCACGCCTGTTATGATAACATCAGCAATTGAAATGACCGGTGTTGAAAATGTACTTAAGACAATAAAGAATTTCTTCCCGTCGCCTGACGAAATGCCTGTTGACGGTTGTACCGATATGGATGGAAATCCCATTACTATTTTGCGTGATCCTGCCGGACCCGTTTCTGCAATTGTGTTTAAGACTGTCAATGACCAGTTTGGTAAGATGTCATATTTTAAAGTAGTGTCAGGTGAACTTAAGTCAGATATGACACTTGTGAATTCCAGAACAGGAGATACTGAAAAACTTGGCAGACTTTACTATGCAAGAGGTAAGAAGAATGTTGAGACACCTGCTGTTGGTGTAGGCGATATAGCATTTGTTAAAAAACTTGAAAGTACTGTTACAGGTGATACGCTTTGCGCTTCTGAAAGAAAAGTACACCTTGCAGGTATTAACTATCCCAGCGCTAATTACGGGATGGCGATAATCGTTAAAAATAAGACTGATGAAGAAAAGGTGTCTATCGGTCTTAAGGAACTTGCAGCTGCAGATCCTACACTGCGTTATTTCCACAACCATGAAACACATCAGAGAATCCTTTACGGACTTGGGGATACACAGCTTGATGTTGCTATTTCTAAAATGAAAGCGAAATATAATGTTGATGTTGACCTTGAAGAGCCCATCGTTCCTTATCGTGAAATGATAAAGAAGAAGGTCAAAGTACAGGGTCGTCATAAAAAGCAGTCCGGCGGTAGCGGTCAGTTTGGTGATGTATGGATTGAATTTGAACCCGGCGTAACAGAAGAACTCACGTTCGAAACAAATATTTTTGGTGGTTCAGTACCCAAGAATTACTTCCCTGCAGTAGAAAAAGGTTTGCAGGAATCAGTGCTTAAAGGCACACTTGCAGGTTATCCTGTAGTTAACCTTAAGGCAACTCTTGTTGACGGATCATACCATCCCGTAGACTCTAACGAAATTTCATTCAAGCTTGCGGCAAAGCTTGCATATAAAGCTGCTATGCCTCAGGCAAATCCTGTTCTTCTTGAACCTGTTGGTACCCTTGAAGTATCAGTTCCTGAAAGTTATACAGGTGACATAATGGGTGACATCAATAAGAGAAGAGGTCGCGTTCTCGGTATGGAACCTGTGGGCGAGGGAGTTACTGTTATAGTTGCGGAAGTTCCGGTTGCGGAAATGGCATCATACGCAATCAATCTTCGTTCAATGACAAGTGGCAGAGGCTCATATGTGTTTGAATTTGTAAGATATGAAGAAGCTCCTGCAAACATTTCACAGAAAGTCATCGCAGAATCCAAGCATAGACTTGAAGAAGATGCTTAATATTTGTCCGGGTACTCAAAGTACCCGGATATTTTTGTGCTTTTTACGTGATAAATTTCATATATTTGTAGTGGTGATGATATGGTTAAAGTATTTACAAAAAAGCACATAATAATTGCAACTGTGACAGGACTGTTGATTATATGTTTTTTATTATTCGATAACAGTAGCAGTGACAGTATCTCGGCTATAAAAACTAAGGGGATAGTTACCGGCGATTTACGCAGCCAATTTTTAGAGGATATCGGCTTGACTGTGGAAGAAAATGATTATGATTATAAAGAAATTACTATTCCGAAGGAGTTTGATGATGTATACAATCAGTACAACGAGTTGCAAAAGCAGGACGGTTTTGATTTAAAGAAATATGCAGGCAAAACCGTGGATAAATTTACTTATACGGTGAAGCGTTATCCGGGATATGAAAATGAAAAAGTATATGCCAATTTGCTCATATACAAAGGAAAAGTAATAGGCGGAGACATATCAACGGCAAGAGTTGATGGTTTTATGAAGAACTTGTATAGCAGTCTTGAAGGCAAATTACAATAAATGGTTTGTGCAATATGACATAAAAAACAAAAAAAATATGGGTATTATGAACCATAGACTTTACTATATTGATTTGATATAATATTAACGAAAAATGTAGGTCTAATTTCAGGAGGTAATAAAGAAAATGGCAGATCTTCAGTTGAAAAATATTTATAAGAGATATCCCGGTGGTGTTACTGCGGTAAGCGATTTTTCAATCGATATTGCAGATAAGGAATTCATCATTCTTGTTGGTCCTTCAGGCTGCGGTAAGTCAACAACACTTCGTATGATTGCAGGTCTTGAGGAAATTTCTGACGGCGGACTTCATATCGGCGGTCAGCTTGTTAATGACATAGCTCCTAAGGACAGGGATATAGCAATGGTGTTCCAGAACTATGCTCTTTATCCCCATATGACTGTATATGATAACATGGCATTCGGTCTTAAGCTTCGCAAGATGCCTAAGGAAGAAATCAAGAGAAGAGTTGATGAAGCAGCTAGAATTCTTGATATTTCACATCTTCTTGACAGAAAGCCGAAGGCTCTCTCCGGTGGTCAGAGACAGCGTGTTGCTCTCGGTCGTGCAATCGTTCGTGAACCTAAGGTGTTCCTTCTTGACGAACCGCTTTCAAACCTTGATGCTAAGCTTCGTGCACAGATGAGAACAGAGCTTGCTAAACTTCACAAGAAGCTTCAGACAACATTTATATACGTTACACATGACCAGGTAGAAGCTATGACAATGGGTACCAGAATTGTTGTTATGAAGTACGGCTTTGTTCAGCAGATAGATACTCCTCAGAACCTCTACAACAAACCCGCAAACCTCTTCGTTGCAGGCTTTATGGGTTCACCTCAGATGAACTTCATTACTGCTACACTTGCAAAGAAGGGTGAGGATTACGCACTTGACTTCGGCTCACACAGTATTAAGCTTCCTGCTGCTAAAATTACTGAAGAGCTCAAGGGATATGAGGGTAAGGAAGTTGTTATGGGTATCCGTCCTGAAGATATTCACGATCAGGAAGTATATCTTACATCTATGCCCGAAGGTATCGTAAATGCAGACGTTGAAGTTGTTGAAATGATGGGTGCTGAAACTTATGTATACTTTGTGGTTGACGGTAACAACGCAACTGCAAGAGTTAAGTCATCAAGCACAATTCAGGCCGGTGACAGCGTGAAGCTCGTATTTGATGTAAACAAGATTCACATCTTTGATAAGGAAACAGAAAAGACAATTATTAACTAATTGTTATTAATGTTAAACCCGTATGTTTTAAGCATACGGGTTTTTTATTATATTGACTTGATTTATAAATGTATTATAATATATACAATAAATAAAATGGGGGATATATATGATAAAAAGTATGACAGGTTACGGAAGAACCTGTGTTATGATAGGTGATAAAGAAATTACAGTTGAAATCAGAAGTGTAAATCACAAATATTTTGATTTTTCACCCAAAGTGCCACGTATTTACGGCTATCTTGAAGACAGACTGAAAAAACTTACTGCTGAATCTGTCAATCGTGGCAAAGTGGATATGTTTGTAGGCATAAATTGTATCGGAGGTCCGAATAATGAAGTAAGCCTTAATGATGAGATTTTGAAGAGTTACCTTAAAGCACTGAGAAAAATATCAGACGATTACGGCGTTGAATATGATGTTACTGTTTCGGGATTGTCAAGATATCCGGATGTTTTTTCAGTTGTTGCAAAAGAGGAAGATGAGGATGAACTCTGGAACAATGTCAAAACTGTTGCACAGTCAGCACTTAAATCCTTTGATGATATGAGACAGATTGAGGGCGAAAGACTATATTCGGACTTAAAATCGAGATGTGAGGCTATAGAAAAACATCTTGAGGTGATAGAAGAATTGTCAAAGAAGTCTGTGCCTGAATATAAGCAAAAATTGCTCGACAGAATTGCAGAACTTATGGGTGATGTAAAGGTTGATGAGAGCAGGCTTATGACTGAGGTTGCGATAATGGCAGATAAGCTTGCAACCGATGAAGAGACAGTGAGACTGAGAAGTCACATAGCTCAGTTTTATAAAATGCTTGAATCAAATGAACCTATCGGAAGAAAGATGGATTTTCTTATTCAGGAAATGAATAGGGAGATAAATACAACCGGCTCAAAAGCAAACGACCTTGAAATTGCAAGAATAGTTGTTGAGGTTAAGTCTGAAATAGAAAAAATCAGAGAACAGGTTCAGAATGTGGAGTAATATATGAAATTTTTAAATATTGGCTTCGGAAATATGATTTCCGAAGATAAGGTGCTTGCGATAGTCGATGCTGATTCAGCACCTATAAAAAGAATGATTTCTGAAGCAAAGTTACAGGGTAAACTGATAGATGCCACTTACGGAAGAAAGACAAAAGCGGTAATAATTTCCGACAGCGAGCATATAATTCTTTCTGCAATGACGCTTAAAGCACTTACTGACCGTGCTACAGGAGAATCGGAGGGTGCAAATGAAGAAAGGTAAGATAATAATTATTTCAGGACCGAGCGGTGTTGGAAAAGGAACGGTAATAGAAAAAATACGAAAAGAAGATTCTACACTTGGATTTTCTGTTTCTGCAACTACAAGGGCGCCCCGTCCGGGTGAGATTGACGGTGTGAATTATCATTTTGTAAGCAGAGAACAGTTTGAAGATATGATAAATAAGGATGAGATGATAGAATATACCTGTTATAACGGTAATTTTTACGGCACGCCGAAAAGCTCTGTGGAAAATGTTATCTCAAAAGGCTTTAATATAATTCTGGATATTGAGGTGGAGGGTGCAGCAAATGTTAAGAAAAAATTCCCTCAGGCAATATCTATATTTATTCTCCCGCCTGATATGCAAACTTTGTATGAGAGGCTTTCAGGAAGAGGCACGGAGGATGAAGATACAATTAACAGAAGAATTGCCCGAGCCAGAGAAGAACTTGAATTGCAAAATGATTATGATTTCAAAATAGTTAATGATACGCTTGATGAAGCGGTAGAGGAAATAAGGAAAATAATTTCTGCATAAGAGGTCGAAAATGAAATATGTTATAGATGGAATTTTATTGCTGATATTGTTGATATCATGTGTATCAGGTGTCAGAAAAGGGTTTATTAAAACGTTTTTTGGTCTTGGTGCAGCAATATTTTCTGTAATAATATCGTTTAGTTTTAAGGAAACATTGGCAAAAATATTTTCAGACAAATGGTTCTATAACGTTGTATATGACAAAATATATACATATGTAGACGGAATAAAAGAAACTGTCAATTCTACCGGGGAAAGTATTACTAATGCGCTTAACAGCGGATTTCTGAAGTATTTTAACATAGGGAATATAGAAATACTTGATACTGAGAGTGTAGAAAATATTTCACAAAGTGTTGCAACGCCTGTTTCTGATATCTTATCTGAAACAGTAGCATTTGTTCTGTTGTTTTTTGCAACTTTTATTATTGTTACACTTTTGCTCAAAATAATTGATGCTGTTGTAAAACTGCCGGTGCTTTCACAACTTAACGGTTTACTTGGTTTTAGCGCAGGTTTACTAAAAGGTCTTGTTATTTGCTTTGTTGTATCGGCGATATTTAAGATAATATATCCTTATTTGGGATTGGAAACACTTTCAAATTATGAAGAAATAGTGAATTCTACAGTGATTTTTAAAATTATCTCTACATTTAATCCGCTAAATATCATATAATGATTAAATGCAAATGATAATTAGTTTTTAGGAGAAAAAATTATGATATGTTCACGCTGCAAAAAAAGAATGGCAGTCGTATTTATAACGAAGGTTGAAGGGGAAAATACAATAAATGACGGTCTGTGTCTCCAATGTGCTACAGAATTGGGTATAAAACCAATAAATGATATGGTACAGCAGATGGGTATTACTCCGGAAGACCTTGAAAAAACAGAAGAAGAACTTGCTCAGCTGATGAATCCTGACGGGGACGATGAATTTGATCCTGCAAGAACGCAGCAGGCTTTTCCTTTTCTGCAAAATATTTTCGGCGGTTCGCCTAATGAAAAGAGCACTAAGAATGAAAACTCAAAGACTAAAAAAGAGAATAAGAGAAAATATCTCGATTCATATTGTGTGAACCTCACCAAGAAGGCGGCAGACGGAAAACTTGACAGAGTTATCGGAAGGGGAAAAGAACTTTCGAGAATTATACAGATACTTAACCGAAGGACAAAGAATAATCCCTGTCTTATCGGGGAACCGGGTGTCGGAAAAACAGCAGTTGTTGAAGCACTTGCGCAAAAAATTGCGGATAAGGATGTTCCTGCAAAACTGTATGATAAAGAAATATATATGCTTGATCTTACGGCTCTTGTTGCAGGCACGCAGTTCAGGGGGCAGTTTGAAAGCAGAATAAAAGGACTTATCGATGAAGTAAAGAAACTCGGTAATATCATTCTTTTTATTGATGAAGTTCATAACCTTGTTTCTGCAGGCGATGCTGAAGGCTCAATGAATGCTGCTAACATACTCAAGCCTGCACTTTCAAGGGGCGAAATTCAGGTTGTAGGTGCGACAACTTTTTCTGAATACAGGAAATATATTGAAAAAGATTCGGCTCTTGAGAGAAGATTTCAGCCTGTCACAGTTGATGAACCGTCGCTTGATAATGCCGTTGAAATACTCAGAGGTATTAAAAATTACTATGAAACTTATCATGGTGTAATTATCGACGATGAAACCGTGAAAATGGCGGTTAAACTTTCCGAAAGATATATTACCGACAGATTCTTACCCGATAAAGCGATAGACCTTATTGATGAAGCGGCATCAAGCGTCAATATAAGCGATGAAAATCAGAATGCAAGATATATTTGCAGAAGAGAGATAGATGCAGAAACCAAAAATCTTGAAATGCTTGAAGCACAGACGCCCGATGACTATGAAAGCATAGCAAAGTCAAAGAGCAAGCTTGCTCAGCTTGAACAGAATCTCGCAGTTCTTGAGGCTAATAAGAGGATTCTTTCTATTTCTATCGAAAGCCTTGCAAAAGTAATAGAACTCTGGACGGGCATACCTGCCAATAAAATAAAAGAAGATGAATATGAAAAAATAATTACTCTTGAGGATACTTTGAAAAAGCGCATAGTAGGACAGGATCATGCCATTGAAGCAGTTGTACGTGCGATCAAGAGAAACAGGGCAGGGATAAGCCCCAAGAGAAAGCCGGTCTCGTTTATTTTTGCAGGTCCGACAGGTGTAGGTAAGACAGAACTTGTAAAGCAGCTTTCTTTTGCTATGTTCGATTCACCCGAAACATTCATCAGACTTGATATGTCGGAATTTATGGAGAAGCATAGTGTATCAAAGATTATAGGTGCACCTCCGGGATACGTTGGTTATGATGAAGCGGGACAGCTTACCGAAAAGATAAGAAGAAAGCCTTATTCGATAGTTCTTTTTGATGAAATTGAAAAGGCGCATCCTGATGTATTAAATATTCTTCTCCAGATTCTTGATGATGGCAGAATAACGGATGCTCACGGAAGAACTGTGAATTTTGAAAATACTATAATTGTAATGACAACTAATGCCGGAAGTGAGATAAGAGAAGGAAAAATAGGATTTTCGGAATCTGCACAGAATATGGTAAATGACAAGACGATGAAGGCACTTGAACAGATAATGCGTCCTGAATTTATCAACAGGGTAGACGAAATTATAACATTTAATCAGCTTTCCAAAGAAAACTTTGCAGGAATTGCCGCTATTATGCTTGGCGAGCTTAAAAAATCACTTGCAGAAAAGAACATCTCGCTTGAATGGGACGAAAATGTAGAAACGCTTCTCATAGACAAGTCATATTCGGCAAAATATGGCGCAAGAAATTTAAGAAGAGTAATCGAAAAAGAAGTTGAGGACAAGGTAGCTTCATTGATTATTGATAATTTCTCGAAAATAATAGAAACAGTATATGTTTTTGCCGAAAACAATGACATTTTTGTAAAAATAAAATAGAGAAACCATGCAAGAAAGTGTTGACAATATCTTTCTAATGTGGTAAATTATTTAAGCACGTTGTTGATGTGCAGGTGTAGTTCAATGGTAGAATGTCAGCCTTCCAAGCTGAACACGTGGGTTCGATTCCCATCACCTGCTCCAAATGCGCTTGTAGCTCAGGTGGATAGAGCAACTGCCTTCTAAGCAGTGGGCCAGGGGTTCGAGTCCCTTCAAGCGCGCCATTTCTTCAACGTGCTTTTATATGGTGGGTATAGCTCAGTTGGTTAGAGTGCCAGATTGTGGCTCTGGAGGTCGTGGGTTCGAATCTCACTATCCACCCCATATTACATAATAAGGCACTCGGAATGAGTGCCTTGAATTTTATATTGGGGTGTCGTCAAGCGGTAAGACACAGCACTTTGACTGCTGCATTCGCTGGTTCGAATCCAGCCATCCCAGCCAGATATAGCGTACTGAAAATCCAGTACGCTATATTATTTATGTCATAATAAATACTAAATAAAGTTGATTTATATACCGGGTTGTGTTACATTTATTAGCATACGAAACTATGTAAATATGGTGGGAGGCAATGTTGTGAAATTAAGTTTTGAACAAATTAAGGAATTTACTACGGGTGCAGCACGCATCCAAGAAGAAAATTCAATGCTGTCCTTTAAAAGGTTTACTCAGGCACAGGAAGAATTGTATAAAACAATAAACGAGAAGATATATAATAAAACTTTTTGTACAGCAGGAATTAAATTTTTGTTTAAAACGGACAGTAAAAATTTGTTTCTGAAGTTTAAGGCGGAAATTATGACTACACAGAAATACTTTTCCGTTGACGTTTTTGTGAATGGGAAACTTATAGGCTATATTGATAATTTTTCTGATGTAGACTTGCCGCAAGATTATACAAAGTTGGAAGTGTCTTTGGGAGATTTTTCAAAAAAGTTTGAACTTGGCGAAGGTGAAAAAACGGTATGTGTTCATCTTCCTTGGTCCGTTAATACATTAATTGAAGAGATTTCTGTCGACGATAATGCTTTTATCGAAGCGGTAAAACCAAAAAAGAAGTTATTGGCATACGGTGATTCGATAACACAAGGTTTTTGTGCGTTGCGACCGTCTAATCGTTATATTGCAAAACTTGCCGATATGCTCGGCGCTGAAGAATTTAATAAAGCAATAGGGGGAGAACGGTTTTTCCCTGGACTTGCAGAATTAGCTGATTCTTTTGAACCTGATTACATAACTGTGGCATACGGAACGAATGACTGGAGACATATCGACGAAGAAACGTTTAAATATAAGTGTAAAGCTTTTTATACAAACATAGCAAAAAATTATCCGAATTCCAAAATATTTGCAATTACTCCGATTTGGAGAAAGGATATGAATCTGGAAGTAAAATTCGGTGATTTCAGTAAGGTTGAACAGGATATAAGAAATGCCGTAAAGGATATTGAAAATATTACGGTTATTTCCGGTTTTGATTTTGTTCCCAAAGATGAAAAATATTTTGCAGATTTAAGACTTCATCCGAATGATGACGGATTTGAATGTTATGCAGAAAGTTTATACAATGAAATTAAAACAAAAATTTAATGAAATAAGTAAGTGGCTATTGTAATAAGCAAAAATTATTTGATAAGTTATACTTTGCTTGTATATAGAATAGTTGGATGAATTATAGAAAAGATCGTTTGTAAAAACGGTCTTTTTTATTGGAAGTTGAAATACATCAGTAATTTGATATAATTAAAATAGTATAGAAAAAAGGAAGTTTTAATTATGTCGTTGGAAAAAGTGAAAAAATATTTAAGCAGATATAAAATGGATGAACGTATATTGGAGTTTGAGTCATCATCAGCAACGGTAGCAGAGGCAGCGGTTGCTGCAAATTGTACCGAGGGTGAAATTGCAAAGACGCTTTCTTTTATAGTTGATGACAAGCCTATTCTCATCGTGGTTGCAGGTGACTCAAAAATTGATAATCCAAAATATAAAGCGGAATTTCATACAAAAGCAAAAATGATTCCTTTTGAGGATGTTGAAAGGCTTATCGGTCATCAGGTCGGCGGTGTTTGCCCGTTTGGTATCAATGACGGGGTGGAAGTGTATCTTGATGAATCGTTAAAACGGTTTGAAATGGTTTATCCTGCCTGCGGAAGCTCCAACAGCGCAATAAAACTTACAATACCTGAACTTGAACAGACATCAAGTTATAAAAAATGGATAGATGTTTGTAAATAATATGAAGTTTAACATAGAATAGATATTTTGCTAAATGTTGTTTATAGATGAACGGATAATGTATAGAAATTACAGATGAACAGAGGTATATCAATGTCGAACTTAACAATACAGCATCAGGAAATGATAAAAGGGTTGATAGAGTTAGGAGTTTCGCAAAAAGTGATAGCATTTATGATGTTTGTGCTACAGGAAAAGCAACAAATTGTTGATGCGGCAAAATATATAACAATGAAAGCGGAAGAAGGCCAAATGATAACAGATGATGTAATTTTGAAATATACTATGGATATTCTAAAAGAATCGATGGAAGAAAAGTAGACGAGGTAACATCTTTTATTTCTAAGATAAAAAGACTGTTCTTAAGCGGTAACTTTGTGTTTGTCGTTTTAAGAACGGTCTTTTTTATTATATTCTTTATTATTTTGTTGGAATATGCTAAAATATATATAAGTATACCTATTGGAGAATGATATGATAAGAAAAATCAGAGAATCGGATAAAGAAAAATTCATTGAAATGTCAAAAGATTTTTATGATTCCGATGTGGTTTTCAGAAATATACCGGAAAAATTCCACTTTGATGCTTTTGAGGAACTTATGCGTTCTGACGAATATGCCGAATGTTACATTTTTGAGGTCGAGGGAGAAATTGCAGGCTACGCACTGCTTGCCAAGACATATTCCAGAGAAGCCGGCGGTAATACCGTCTGGATAGAAGAACTATACGTTCTTCCGCAGTATCGTGGAAAAGGCATAGGAACAAAGTTTTTTGATTGTCTGTTTGAAAAAATACCCGCTGCAAGATACAGACTTGAGGTTGAGCCTGAAAATGAACGGGCAGTAAACCTGTACAAAGAAAAAGGCTTTTATTATCTGCCGTATCAGCAGATGATTAAAGGAAACTAAAAGGAGATTAAATTTGGAAAATACGAAAAAAAGACCGGGTGCACTTCTTTGTGGCTTGTGCTGCACTCGTGAAAAGTATACAGAGTTTCGCAGTGACGATGCAACAATTGATGAATTGTCTGCACTTGCCGACACGGCAGGCTATGAAACGGC
>JAZSCG010000111.1:0-2784 GCA_045602805.1 Feifaniaceae bacterium | reverse complement strand
TGTTGCTTTGTGTACAAACATGGACGAGGTGAATGATACTATTTCATCTGCAATAACGACGGCATTGTCAACGAAAGTGTGAGGTGATTAAATGAGTAAATTAAATAACCTTACAGACTTTCTGACATCGCTTGCAGATACATTCAGAAGTAAACTCGGCACGACTGCTGCTATCAATCCGCAGGACTTCGACAGTAAAGTGTCAGAGGTTTATTCTAAAGGTAAAACTGCGCAGCATAAGGCTTTCTGGGACGTTTTTCAGGATGAAGGGAAAAGGACAAACTACAGCCGTGCGTTTTACGGTGAGGGCTGGACAAAGGAGAACTTCAAGCCTTGCTATGATATGAAGCTCACAAACGCCTATTTTACGTTTTGCCATTCTACCATCTACGGAGATTTAGTAAAGATATTGAGTGATTTGGGCGTAACGCTGGATTTGTCAGGTGCCGTTACTGTTGAAAATTGCTTTTCTTCAACGCAGTTTACACGTGTAGGTGTGGTAGATACTTCATCGGAAACTGAGTTGAAGCACCTGTTTTTTAAAAGTAAACAGCTTGAAACGGTAGACAAGCTGATTCTCAAAGACGACGGCTCGCAGACCTTTGACAAAACGTTCAACGAATGCTATGCCCTGAAAAACCTGACGGTTGAGGGCAAAATCGGCGGAACTACGCTCAATCTGCGTTTTTCACCGCTGACAAGAGAAAGTATAACGTCGGTAATTAACGCCGTTTCAACGACGCACAAAGGTGCAAAGATACTGCTTAAGCACACTGCTGTTAAGAATGCGTTTGGAAGCGTTACGAATACAGAATGGCTTGCACTTACAAACACAAGACCTAATTGTACAATAGTATTATCGTAAGGAGGGACAAACAATGGTAGAAAGAAAAGTTTTATATGCCGATGAGGGCAAATATCTGACAGACGGTGAGGTATACGGAAAGGTGATATGCCTTTCCGAGGCGGATGATAGAGCAAATTATACGGAAATCACGGACGAGGAATATGAGCAGATTATGGCGGAGTCGGAGGATGAAATATGAGAGAAAAATTTGCAAAGCTTATAAACGTAAAATCAATAGTTACGATACTTTTAACACTTGTGTTTGGCTTTTTGGCTGTCAGAGGCGATATATCGCAGGAAGTTATGACGATATACACAACGGTTATTGCTTTCTACTTCGGCACACAGCTTGAAAAAAGAGAGAAAGATGAATGGAAGCAATAAGAGAATTATTTAGACTTGATTTTACGGCATTTATTCTTTCGGTATTTGTCATAATGTCCGCGTTAATTGCTATGTATACAATCGTTGTCAAATTCTTTGACATTATCGGGAAACCGATAAAATGGGTAAAGAAAAGTAATAATGACCACAATGCAATTATTCGGCTTGAAGGAAAACTCAAAGAGTTTGCAGACAACAGAGTTCGTGACCGTGAGCAGTCTTTTGAAATACAGAAGAAACTTGTAGACGCTCAGAATAAAATCTCTGATTCGATGCAAGGTCTTGTTAAAAAGTTTGATGAGTTTAAAACCGACACAAATAACAGATTCAACTCAAACGAAGAAAAGGAAAACAAGAGAGTTCGTGCCGAGCTTAAAAACAGTATCAGCGAGATTTACAGACAGCATCATGCGACAGGTCAAATCAATGATATAGAACTGGAGACGCTCGAAGATTTAATCGAAGAATACGAAGCTGCCGGCGGCGAAAACAGTTTTGTACATAGCCTTGTGCAAAAGGAGATGTACGCATGGAAAAAAGTAGAGAGGGAGTGATATAAATGTATCCTGTAAAAAATTATAAAATCACCTGTGCTTTCGGCAAGAAAGGCAGCTGGAAGTGCGGTTATCACTGCGGTGTGGACCTTATCCCTACCGACAAGGACTACAACATTTACGCACCTGTAAAGGCAACGGTCTTTACAACGAAAAAGAACCATACCTCCTACGGAAATTACGTCGTTTTAAAGCATACAGACGGTTATTTTTCACGTTATGCACACCTTGACAGTATTGCCGTAAAAACAGGGCAGACGGTTAATGAGGGCACCGTACTCGGTGTAATGGGCAACACTGGTAATTCTTCGGGCAGACATCTGCACTGGGAGGTGCATCGTGGCTCATCAATGGCATATCCTGCAAATACCGACCCCATGAAATATATCGAGCCGACCGACATTGCCGGTATAGCAAAAGAGCTTGCCGCACTCGGTATTGTGAGTGATACGGAAGGTCTTATAAACGAAGTAAAAAAAGAGCCGTGTGGCAGACTCTACTGGGTTTGCCGTAAGGCACTCGCATACATAAGGAGGAATAATTTATGAAATACGAAGACGCTTTGAATGAAAAAGTTCCTGAGCCTAATGCAACTGCGTGGGTGCCGGGACTTGGAACAGTAGGAGCATATATTGACCCCAAAACAGGAAAGACACAGAATGAATTGCCGGTGGGCTCGATTGTAACTCCGAACGGAAGTAGCAAGAGCTGGGAGATTACAGGCGGAACGGCAGGCAATTATACATCAAAACTTGTGCAGAACCCTGCTTCGTCGGCTACCGGCGGTATAACCTCAGGCGGCGGCGGTATAACCTCTGCAGGAACGCAGTCGGTCGAGGATATGTACGGCAAAGCACTTAATGATATGACCGTCGGGCAGAATAATCTGACGAAAATGGCGGTAAATCAGCTTGAAAGCCAGAAAAAGGGCGTTCACAATGCTTACGACGCCTCTGCAAGAGCCGCCTACACCAACTATATGATGAACAACAAGAATTT
>JAZSCG010000110.1:0-2779 GCA_045602805.1 Feifaniaceae bacterium | reverse complement strand
AAAGTGTTCCATTTTTGCTATTACACCGCTGTAATCAAGCCTTGTCGGACCTATGACACATATTGAACCGACCGTTTTACCGCCTATCTTGTAATTTCCTATTACCATTGCCGAATTTCTAAGATGCGGATTCTTATTTTCATTTCCTATAAACGTCCTCACAATACTGTCGGAGTTTTCATCGCTTCTGAGCAGTCTGCGAAGTTCATCCTTATCGTCAAGTATTGAAAAAATTGCTTTTGCCGTGTCGGTATCACAGAATTCGGGATAATCAAGCACCTTTGAGGCACCCGTAATCACAACTTCGCTTCTGCCCATCGACTCGACCGTTTCGTAAATAAACTTGAGAAGCGGCGGCGTTATATAACCGAAATCCGCAAGTTCATCACGCACCGACAAAAGTACGGGGAGCGTTATCCTGTCTACCGACAGATTTGAAAATCTTCTGTTTAATACGGATGATATTCTCGAAAGGTCAATTTCATCCATCTGCATCGGTGTGCGGAACACCTTATTTTTTACAATACCGCTTTTGGTAACTACCACCAGCGCAAAGGCATAATCGTCAACGCTGATGAGTTCAAAGCGTTTTATTCGGTTGTTTGAATAGCAGGGCATTGTAGTAACCGTCACAAGCCGTGTCATCTCACTTATCTGCCTGCTGACCGCTTCGAGCAGTTTTTCAAGCTCGGTCACCTGACCTGAAAGAGTTCGCCTTACCTTGCGCTCATCCATATCGGAAATGTCCCCGTCCTGCGACATCGCATTGACGTAGCACCTGTAACCGAGTTCACTCGGAATCCTGCCTGCCGACGTGTGAGGCTGTTCAATGTAGCCCATTTCGGTAAGTGCCGCCATTTCATTTCGGACTGTTGCCGAAGAAATGCCCGGCATATATTTTTCACATATCGCTTTAGAGCCGACAGGTTCAGCCGTTCTGATATATTCTTCGATTATCGCAAAGAGAATCCCCCTGCGTCTTTCCGTAAGTTCCGTACCTGCCACCCCTTTTTAGCACTTGTTGTTTGTGAGTGCTAACTCTTTCTATTTGTATATTAGCACTCTACCCCTCGGAGTGTCAATACTTTTTCAAAAAAATTTGTTAATAAACGGTTAATTCATAAGTGAAATTGCTTCTGAAAACTCAAGTCCGTGTGCAAACATATTAAATGATGCCGATATCAGTTTGGACATTCTTTCCGATATTATATCTATATCCTTGGGTGTCACAAAAAATCCGTTTAGTTTATCTTTTGACAACTTATAAAGTTCATTTCTGTCAGCATTACACATTTCGTGTGCAGTATCTGCAACGAGCGTTGCACCGCCGACAATTGTAGGTACTCCTATAGCTATTACAGGCAGACCTATCGTATCCATCGACAACTCTGCCCTTGTGTTTCCCACACCGCTTCCCGGCGATATTCCGCAGTCTGATATCTGCACGGTTTTGGAGAGTCTTGCAATGCTTCTTGCAGTCAGCGCATCAACCGTCACGACCGCTTTCGGTGCAACTTGTGAGCATACTCCCCGTATTATATCGGCTGATTCAATGCCCGTCTGCCCCATAACACCGCACTTTACCGATGCTACCCTGCCAAAACTGTCGGGCAGCATATTTTTTAATATGTGACGTGTCGATATCACACCGTCTGCCGTCAGCGGACCGAGTGAATCTGCCGTAACCGCTGTGTTGCCGAGACCTGCAACAAGCACGTCCCTTTCTTTTATGAGTTTTTCCATCTCCTTTGAAATTGCATTTGCACAGTTTTTAAAAAGCTCATCATCATGCAAAAAGCCATCGGGAAGTGTAAGTGTAATATAAGTTCCCTTCTTTTTGCCGAGTGCTTTTTCACCCTTTTCATTTATTATTTTTATTTCATCAACCTTGACTTTGAAACTCTCATACCTTCTGCTCTTTACACCCTCGATTTCTCCGCTTGCCGCACTCGCAAGGTCACGGGCTTCGAGTGCCAAATCAGTATTCCACATATTTGTATCCTTTCTCACAATTTTCATAATTTTCCGACAAAAATTTTATACATTTTTTATATTGTCATAACTTCTTATATAATGTATAATTTCCCAAAAGAGAGGTGCTTATAATGAAAACTTTAAAAACACTCGCAAAACGCTGGTTTGTTGACGGTCTGTCTTCTATGGCTCTCGGTCTTTTCTCATCGCTTATAATGGGCCTCATCATTTCCCAGCTTTCAAAACTCGGTCTGCTTTCGTGGCTCGCCCCCATCGGCAAGATAATGCAGGAGCCTATTGTAATCGGTGCCGCAATCGGTGTTGCCGTAGGTTACGGTATGAAGATTTCACCCCTTGCTATTTTCACCTGTGCCGCTGTCGGTGCTTACGGTTATCAGCTCGGCGGTCCTATGGGTGCATACGTTGCCGCTATTGCAGGTGCTGAAATCGGCAATCTCGTATCGGGCAAAACCAAACTCGACATTATTCTCGTTCCCTTCTGCGGTTCGGTTGCAGGTTGTCTCGTGGGCGGTTTCGTAGGTCCCTACATACAGGCAGTTATGACCGGGCTTGGCAGTTTCATAAACTACACTACCGAACTTCACCCCGTACCTATGGGTATTCTCGTGTCGGTTATAGTGGGTATGGTGCTTACCGCACCCATTTCAAGTGCCGCTATTTGTATTTCGCTTGAACTGTCGGGAATTGCGGCAGGTGCAGCAACGGTCGGCTGTTGCTGTAATATGCTCGGCTTTGCAATAATCAGTATTCACGCAAACGGGCTGGGCGGTTTCATTTCTCAGGG
>JAZSCG010000109.1:0-12086 GCA_045602805.1 Feifaniaceae bacterium | reverse complement strand
ATTGAAAACACACTGAAAAAGCTTTGCAAGTGTATCCTTAAGTGCAAGTGCAACGTTTTCAAGATCGTTGGTAAACCTGCTCATTATATCGCCGAAATGATTTCTGTCAAAATAGGATACGGGCAGTGTCTGGAGTTTGCTGAAAAGTTCGCTTCTCATCATATGCGTCGCCGTCTGAGAAATGCGTATGAGCATTTTATTTGACACATACTGGAAAACACCGCTTACAGCATAGAGCAGGGCAAGCGTAACACAAATCTTGACAAGTCCCTGATAATTCTTGGGTATTATATAATCATTAACTATGGGTTTGAGCAAATATGTGGTGAGCAAATCAAGTCCCGTATGTACAAGCAATAGTATTATTGCCGTTGTCATACCGACCTTTGAGCCTTTGAGATATGTAAATATTCTCTTTATTGTGCCCTTCATATCCTTTGGCTTTTCTGCAAGCAAATTAGTTGCACGCTGGCGTGCCATATTGCCGCCACCGCCCATCATGCGCTGTGACATATCAGGGGCATCCGTCTTTCTGTAATCGTTGTTACTCATCGGCTACCTCCTTCTGAGAATCCATTATCTCTTTGTATATATCACTAGTCTGCGACAAGGTCGTATGGGTACCCTCTGCAACAATCCTGCCACCGTCGATAACGTATATCTTATCCGCATTTTTTACGGATTTTATGCGCTGGGCAATTATAATTGTTGTTGTATCCGGATAATTCTTTCCAAGTCTTTCACGGATTAAAGCATCCGTTTTGGTGTCTACCGCCGACAAAGAATCATCAAGCAAAAGAATTTTCGGTTCTCTTATCAGCGCCCTTGCGATACACAGCCTCTGTTTCTGTCCACCCGACAGATTTTTACCTCCTCGTGCAAGGAATGTGTCTATTCCGTCGGTAAGACCCTCGACAAATTCATCTGCACATGCAGTATGAAGTGCTTTTTTAATCTGCTCATCAGTAGCGTTTTCATTTCCCCACATCAGATTTTCCTTTACCGTTTCGGAAAACAGCGTTGAAAACTGCGGTACTATTGCAACGTCCTGCCTGAGTGACGTCAGGGCAATATCTTTAACGTTTTCTCCGCCGACAATAACTTCACCCTGTGTTACATCATACATTCTCGGGATAAGATGAAGAAGAGTGCTTTTTCCGCTGCCCGTACCCCCTAAAAATGCAGTAACTTCGCCCTGTGCAGCAACAAACGATATGTCTTTGAGAACATCGTCGCCGCCCTCCGTATAACTGAAGGTAACATTTTTAAATTCTACACTGTTGCAATCAAGCTCTGTTGTCGGATTTTCATTTTCAATGACAGCAGGCTTGGTATCAAGTATCTCATTAATTCTGTCTATCGATACCTTTGTTCTCGAATAATTGACAATTACATTGCTCATCATTCGAAACGACATAAGTATCTGTGTTATATATGTAATAAGTGCCGTTATGATGCCTATTGTAACCTCATCATGCATATAAAGATAGCCGCCGTACCAGATAACGCCGACTGTCGTAAAGCCCATAATGAGCTGCATAAGAGGCTGAATTATTGCAAGCTTTATGTTTGCATCTGCGGTGATTTCAGCATAACTGCCGCTGATTTCATCAAAAGCTTCTGACTGGGACTGCTCTTTAGTGTAATTTTTGACCACCCTTATGCCGAGTAAGTTTTCTCTTACAAAATCATTAAGCTTATCAAGCGCCTTTTGAACACGTTTGAAGATGGGAAGAGAGGTGTTCATACGATAAACTATGGTAAAAATCATCGGGATTATAGCATACAAAAAGACCAGATAAAGCTTCTTATTGAGTGTCGAAGCAATAATAATACTGTTTATAAACATAAACGGCGCACGAAGACCAAGTCCGAGAATCTGCCTGAACAGATTTTGCACCGACGAAATGTCGTTTGTGAGTCGTACAACAAGCGATGTCGTTGTAATACTGTCAATATTTTTCAGACCCAGCAGCTGAATTTTGTCAAACGCCGCAATTCTCAGATTATGTGCAAGACCGAAAGATGCTTTCTGCGAAGCATAATTTGCAATAAGATGCACACTCACGCCGACTAAGGCGAGAAGCACCATAAGCGCACCCATTCTGTATATATACTGCAGTCCGTCAGATATATTGCCGCCGGTATCCGTTATCATCGTCACACAGTCTATTATTTGTGCAAGAATTTTGGGTAAATGTGTTTCCACAAGCACATCACCGCACATAAGTGCAACGGTAAAAAGCGACATCAGGCGTATTCCTTTTGAATACTTTACTATGTTTTTCAATCTTTTTCACCTACCACAACACACTAATTTTAACATATTCGCTTCATTAAATAAATAAAAAAGGAGAAATATATATTTCTCCTTTAATCATTTTTTATAAGCAGACACATTAAGTCATTTACATTTGTGCCTGTCGGCCCCGTTACTATAAGTGCATCCGCCTTTTTGAGTGCGTGGTATGAATCATTATTTTCCAGATACTCGTCTATTTTTTCTATCCTTTGTGCCGTAAAACCGTCAACGATTCCTCCTGCAGCATCTGTGGGACCGTCTGTACCGTCTGAGCCTACCGAAAAGAAAAGCATATTCTCAAGTCCGTCCATCTCTATTGCAGCTGACAGTGCCGCCTCCTGATTTCGTCCGCCCAGACCCTTTCCCGTAAGATGTACAACCGTTTCACCGCCGCCGATAAGTGCAATATTTTTACCCTGACCAACATACTTTTTGCCAAGCGAAACAAACATTTTGCCTGCTTCTTTTGCTTCGCAGTCAATTGAGTCGGACACAATTACTGTTTCGTAGCCTTTTTCCCCGAGCACACTCTGTGCGGCAATACAAAGCTGTTTTACCGAGCCCGTTATCTCCGCACTTATATTATCAAGAACCTTTGGCGTTTCCTCTTTAAGCAGAGCCTTTGCCTTATTTGAAAGCGAAAGTTTATACTTTTCTGCTATGTAAAGTGCATCTTCCGCCGTCACGCTGTCGGGATATGACGGCCCCGATGCTATCATATCAAGCGGATTGCCGATTATATCCGACAAAACCACCGAAAACACGTGTGCAGGTGCGCACATTTTTGCAAACTTTCCGCCTTTCACCGCAGAAAAGCGTTTTCTTATCGTATTTATCTCGGTTATGCTTGCACCTGATGCAAGAAGTGTCTGTGTGATTCTTTGCAATTCCTCCTCATCTATCAGAGGTTTTTCAAAGATAGCCGAACCGCCTCCCGATATTAAAAAGAGCACCATATCCTCTTTACACAGAGAATTTACCATATCAATTGCCTCACCCGTTGCACTATAGGAATCTTTATCGGGAACGGGGTGTCCGCCTTCTCTGATTTTCAGATGTCCGATTTCGCCTTTTGAATGACCGTGCTTTGTTATAACTATACCCGCATCTATTTTCTCACCAAGCTCGTCATATGCGGCTTTTGCCATCTGCCAGGCTGCCTTTCCGATTGCAACAAGAATGAGTTTACCTTCGCATCGGGGCATTTTTGAGAGTGCTTTTTTGACCGCAGTATCTGGCTGTGCCGCCTTAAGTGCGTACTCTATCACATCTTTTGCATCTGTATAGATTTCAAACACCCCCTTTTTTGTTTATTATATCACGTTTTCTCTATTTTGTCTGTGTTTTTGCTCTTTCCATGCACAGTGTCCTCACCCTTTTTCTGATATCACGACCGCTTTCAGTGCCCTGAATAAGTCTTTTAATCTCAATTTCGGTAGGAATTATGCCCTGTTTTTCGCAGAGAGCCTGTGCAATCTTTTCTTTTTGCTCATCGCCGAGCGGATTAAAGTTGATTATTCTGTCAAATCTGCCTCTTATTTCGGGGCGGAATATGTCTTTTAAATCCCTGTCCGACATTCTTCCGCCAAATCCGCTGAGTGCCTTTGAATAGGTGTTGGATGTCAGAATGACGATGCAGTGCGAAAAATCCGCCTTGATACCGTGCGAATCCGTCAGCCGTCCGTAATCAAGTATCTGCAAAAGAAGTGACAGCACCTGCGGATGTGCCTTTTCTGCCTCATCAAAAAGCAGCACACAGTGAGGGTCTTTTCTTATGCCCTCTATTAAAAGACCGTTTTCCTCGTGTCCGACATAGCCCGGAGGGGAGCCTATAAGACGGGAAACAGAATGTGCCTCGGAATATTCACTCATGTCAAAGCGTATCGGTTCACGCGAAAAAAGTTCCCGACAGAGCGCACCTGCAAGTGCCGTCTTGCCTACACCTGTAGGACCGCAAAATAAAAACGATGCCAGCGGTCTGTCTGAAGAATCCGCAAAAAAGCCTGCTTTTACCTCATCACACAAGGCTTTTATTGCCTCATCCTGTCCGAAAACCTCTTTTTTCAGCACGTTTTCAAGGTTAAACAGTTTTTCATTTTCCTTGCCAACCGGCAATCCCGTCTGCAGAGCTGCTGCGTCAAGCAAATCCTCTTCGGTGAGCAAAGTGCCGTTTGTCTTCGCAGACAACGCTGTGTCAATAAGATCAAGCGCCTTGTCGGGTAAACTGCGGGAGGGAAGATATTTAACCGAAAGATCAACTGCACGGTCACATATTTCATCGGATATCTCGCAGGAAAAGAACCTTTCGTATGCTTTTTTTGCCCCATGAAGCATTATTTTTGCTCTCTGCGGTGTCGGTTCTTTTACGTAGATGGGAATAAATCTTCGTGCAAGCGCACCGTCTCTCTCTATAAAGCGAAGATATTCGGCGTGTGTCGTTGCTCCGATTACCGATATCTCACCTCTGGCAAGAAGCGGTTTTAATATCCCTGCGGCATCTATGCTCCCTTCCGCACTTCCTGCGCCTACAATGGAGTGTATTTCATCTATAAACACCACGGCATTTGCTTTTGATAATTCCTTTAACAGATTTTTTAAACGTTCTTCAAATTCACCTCTGTATTTGGCACCTGCTACGGTGAGTGCAAGGTCCAGCGAAAAAAGCGGTCGTCCGCAAAGCCTTGCGGGCACATCTCCGTCTGACATACGCAGGGCAAGAGCCTCTGCTATCGCCGTTTTTCCCACGCCTGCCTCTCCGATAAGGCACGGATTTGCCTTTGTCTTACGGCAGAGTGCACGGCAAAGTCTTTCTGTTTCCTCTTCACGGCAAAAAATTTTATCTATTTTACCCCTGACTGCAAGTGCTGTTAAATCAGTACCGAAAGACAGCAGAGAGGAGGGAAGTGCCGAAAGCGCATGAGATGGTCTTCTCAGCTCGTCAGGTCGCGCACCCATTGACCTTGCGGTTTTATATGCGGCACACTCACAGTCACTCATAATGGAGGACAGCAGATCGTTACAGGTAATTATGCGTTTCGTATGAAGTCTTTCAAGCGCACACTTCAAAGCAGGCGTCATATTCTGAGCAGTAAGCTGTGTAGGCTTTTTTGAAGACGAAAGCCTTGTCATAAGTGCGGTATACGAGACGCCCGTTTCAGCAAGAAGGGAACGTAGCGGACTTGTCGGCAACGTAAGTGCAAGAAGAAGATGCTCCGTGCCTACGTATCTTGCTCCGAGATCCCCTGCAAGTGTAAGGGCTGCCCCCAGCGACTTGGCAGCCGCAGTATCAAAAGTAGAAATTTCAATCACCTCTTTTAAAATTATTTACCTTAAAAAAACTCTTTAAACTCTTGTTACCTAGATTTACATAATTCGACTGTTAATAAAATTACAGACAAGCATTTTCCCTTGAAAAATCAAGGGTTTTTAACATTTTGAACCGAGTTATGAACAGTTTTTAACAGGTTTTACAGAGTTATCAACAGGATTTATGTAAACCTGTTGATAACTTTATTGTTCTTTCGACAAGATTAAACATAAGAGCGTGATATAATATGGTAAATTTTGGTGATTGGAGAGATATTATGAAATGCAACGTAATGTGCGGTAAAAGTTTGAGCGGAATCGTGGGACAAAACATATTAACTTTTATGCCGGATCTTGAAAATATATCGTACTTTAAAAATAAAATTGACGCCATAATAACCAAAGACAACTGCGAGCTGTCTCATAATTATATTTTCCTTAAATATATGAATACTACCGTAATTACCGGTGTCAAGGACCTTTGCTACGGTGATAAAGTAGCAATAGATACGGAGTCTTCCTCAGTTACCGTAATCGGCAAGAGTGATGACATATACCGTCCTGCCATTTATTCATCTGTCGTTTCCGTCCCCTTTGCCCACACGGGTTATCCCGTAGGATTGTGGCGTACAGAGGGAATGCTTATCGACGGTGTTCGTGACTTTTCAAAAGAATATATTATGTTTTCTGAATTAGAGCCAAACGGCGTAATCAGACTTTTTGATTTTGAAGGGGACAAGCTGTCCCTTGCCTGTGGAATGGAGGAACGGCTTAAAGAAAAACAACTTTTTGACATTTCCTGCCTTGAAGGCGCAAATATTCTCATTCCCAATGTTCGCAGTTCGGGCGATGTACGCTATATCAGAGGCAGATTATCGTCAATGTGCGGCGGAAACAAAGATTTTAAAATTGGTGCCATGATAGAAAACGTATCGGGTTACTGCTCTGTCGCCTCAATAATTGCAGAATGTGATTTTATATCTATAGGATTAAACGGTCTGTGCCGTGAGTTTATGTCAAAGGAAAAGGCGCTTGCTGCAGCAGTCCGCACGACTGACCTTGCGACAAAGGCAGGAAAAACATGTACTGCTTGCGGAGAAGTTGTGACAGACCCCGTAATATTTAAAACGCTTACTGCCTGCGGTATAAGCGGGATATGTCTGTCTCCGGAAGATATTCATATTGCCGAAGAACTTCTTTCTGTGACGAAAATTCCCGATCAGCTTTGTTTTTTGTAATTTTTTATTGTTCACAAATTGTTTACGAAAATTCTACTTTTTTTGCAAATTTATATGATAATATATAAGTGAACTAAAGATTACCCCTCTTTAGTTCAAACCCCACCCTTCTTATTTATATGTTGCAGAAAAAGAGTCCGCTTTTGCGGGCTCTTTTTCCGTATGGCAATTGTTTCACGTGAAACATTCGACAAAAAAGTTTCACGTGAAACAATTATTGATAAAATCAGAGTATGTGGTAAAATATAAAAGAGGTGAGTTATATGTCTTTTGAAACTATTGACAGCAAAACTGTTTTTAAAGGAAAAATAATCAGTGTTAACTCAGATACTATACGTCTCCCCGACGGTAATAACGCTTATAGAGAGAAAATATGCACGAATGACGGTGTGGGTGTTATAGTCCTTAACGAAAATGATGAGATTTTTCTTGTCAGACAGCACAGATACGCTATGGATATCTATACTCTTGAGATACCTGCAGGCAAAATGGACAACGATGAGGATACGTACGAGGCTGCTCTTCGTGAATTGAGAGAAGAAACGGGATATAAGGCAGAAAAACTTACAAAACTAGCTCCAAACACACCAATGCCTGCTATTTGTACGGAAACCGTTCATATTTTTTATGCAGATTATAAAGATCTCACTTATGTCGGAACCGATTTTGACGAGGATGAATTCATAGAACTTATTGCTGTGCCCTTTGAAAAAGCGGTTAAAATGGTGCTTGCCGGCGAAATATGTGATGCCAAAACCGTTTCTGCCATTTTACAGTTGTATGTATTAAGAAATGCTGAATCAAAAACACTCGGGTAATTAATGCCCGAGTATTTTTGATTTAAAGATCATCTGCGTCCTGAACGGGAATTTCATATTTATCTTTGCATACTCCCGTATAACTGCCAAACGGGTCCGTTTTGAAATCTGCCATTACAGACCTTGACTCTTTTGTGTTGTCATGCTCTATCTCAGGCTTTCTTTTTTTATCCATAAAACTCACCCTGTATTATTATCTGTTGTTTTATCGGCATTATTATGGTAAAATAAAACTATATTATTATAAAGGAGAAAAACCATGGTAGTTATTGAAATGGACAGCGGCGAGCTTATTGAAATAGAGCTTTATCCCGAAATTGCACCGAAAACGGTGGAAAATTTTGAAAAACTTGTAAATTCACACTTTTATGACGGACTTACCTTTCACCGTGTAATTCCCGGATTTATGATACAAGGCGGTTGCCCCAAAGGAAACGGTACGGGCGGTCCCGGTTATTCCATAAAAGGTGAATTTTCTGCAAACGGTGTTAAAAACAATTTAAAGCATACACGCGGTGTCATATCTATGGCAAGGGCAATGGACCCCGATTCAGCAGGAAGCCAGTTCTTTATAATGCATGAAGACGCACCTCACCTTGACGGACAGTATGCCGCATTCGGAAAAGTTGTAAGCGGTATGGATGCAGTCGACAGAATTGCAGCAGTTGAAACTGACTGGGGTGACAAGCCACTTACCCCCGTTGTAATGAATAAAGTAAGTATCAAATAGTGCAAAAGAGTCACCCGTTTGGATGACTCTTTTATTTTGTTTTCTGAAATGCAATACGTGGTGAACCGTCGTCCATATAGACAATTCCGCAATATTCAAAATTTAACTTTTTAATGAGATTTTGCATAGGAATATTATCTTTATGTGTATCTATACGCAGGTTTTTACACTTTTCAAACGCCCATTTTATACAAAACTCGCCGACACCTTTTTTCTTTCTTGCAGATGCAATTCTGTGTACTACACCGTAAGGCTCATCATTTACCCACTTGCCTTCTATATATGCATACCAGGGATCGTTTTCTTCAAAATATACAAAAACTGCAAGTATTTTTTCATCTTCCGTACAAACGTAACTCTGACCCTTATCTATATCATTTTTTACCATCTCTTTTGAAGGATACCCCACCCACTGCGTCGGGTTACCGTTTTCTGCCATAAAAACGGCGGCATCTTCATATATTTTCATTATTTTGTTAAAATCCGGGTGCGTTGCTTTTCTTATTTCCATTTTTTACTCCGATATTGTGATGTATGTATTATATATCTCTGTGTTACTTTTTTCAATAAAATTATCTTGTAATTATATATAATATATTATATAATAAGAGTATTATAAAATAGCGAGGTTATTTATGTTTTCATTTGCAGATGTTTGGGCAAAGGCAAAGCGTGATTATATTTTTGGTGATAACTCTACAATAAGTGTTGCAGCGGCTCAGTGGATTGACTGTGCTACCGCTCTTCGTCTTGAAGGTGATACGGCTTATTTTTCATGCCCCTCTTCTTTTCAATGCGATATGTTTTTAAGATATGAAGAACAGGTTCTTTCAGGTCTGGAACGTGCATTGGGATTTCGGGTTGATATAACCGTAACATCTCCCGAAGAAGCACCTGTTAAACTCTATAAAGAAAATTCCGTGTCACCCGCACCTTTTACCGCTTCACTTCTTGATACTTATACTTTTTCAAATTTCGTAGTCGGTGAAGGCAACAAGGTTGCCCATGCGATAAGTGAAGCTGTTTCAAGAGAACCCGGTACTGCTTATAATCCGCTTTTTATTCACGGTCACTCAGGTCTGGGTAAAACTCATCTTATGTGTGCAATCGGTAACAGAATAAGAAAACATAATCCCGATGCAAACATCGTCTACGTAAAAGGCGAGGAATTTACCAACGAGCTTATTGAAGCTATAGGTAAAGAAAAAACCATAGAGTTCAGAAATAAGTACCGTCAGGCTGACGTATTTTTGGTTGATGACGTTCAGTTTATCGGTGGAAAGAGGTCTACCGAAGAGGAAATGTTCCACACCTTCAACAGTCTTTACAACGCCAGAAAGCAGATAGTTCTTACAAGTGACCGTCCTGCAAAGGAAATACCCACTGTTGAGGACAGGCTTCGGACAAGGTTTGAAAACGGTCCCATTGTTGAGGTGACAAAACCTGACTATGAAACACGCTGTGCGATTATAAAGCAAAAAGCGGCTGAAAATAATATTGAACTTCCTCAGGAGATTATAGACTGTCTTTCAAAAGCACTTAATGACAATGTAAGACAGCTTGAAGGCGCAGTAAAAAAGATAAAAGCAGGTCACACACTTATGGGAAAACCTTTAAATCTTCAGCTTGCTTCCGACGTTTTACACGATATCAGTTCTTCTATGGAACCTATTGAAAAGCGTGTTGAAAGAATTATTGAAAGATCTGCTGAAATACATCACGTTAAGCCTGAAGATATTACGGGTCCGAAAAGAACTAACGAAATTTCAAAAGCAAGAAATGCTGCAATCTATGTCGTTAACGAGCTTACCAATCTGTCACTTCCGACAATAGGATCTTTTTTCAACAGAAATCACAGTACCGTTATAAATTCTCTGAAAAGTGTCCGTGCAGATATGGAAAATGACAGTAATTATAAATTAAAAATTTCATCTTTTATAAAAGACTGTCAGCAATAGACATCATTTTACAAATATTAACAGTTTTCAGCAATATTTTTGCTTAAACTCAATTTTGAGTTATTGTAGTAGTTATTGTTTATTAACAGCTAAGTTTTGAACACTGTCAACAATGTGTAAAAAGTAAGTAAAATTATCAACTTCTTATCTTCCGTAAATTGACAATTTCAAAATTTTTCAAAAGCTTGTCCTTAAAGGCTTTTAAGAGTTTTGAACAGTTTAAACAACCCCTACTAATACTACTATAATTTTTTAACATTTGTTTTTAAAAAAAACACTTTTTTCACAGACGAAATAATTTAACAAAGAACAATAATTTATCGGGAGGTAAATATATGAAATTTACAGTTGAAAGAAGTATTTTAAGCGAAGCTGTTGTAACAGCAAGCGGTGCTGTAGCAAACAAAGCTGCATCACAGATACTTGAAGGGCTGCTTATTGAGACAGACGGTAAGGGAAGTCTTAAAATAACCGGCTTTGACTTGGAAATTGCCATCATTTGTACAATTCCTTCTATAAACGATGAATATGGCAGCGTTGTTATCAATGCAAGTACATTCGGTGAAATTATAAGAAAGCTTGCAGGCACGCAGGTAACAATATCCGTTGATGACAATAATAAAGTGGATATAGACAGCGGTATGACACATTTTTCAATAATGGCATCATCATACATGGATTATCCTGAACTTCCGTCTGTAAATTATGAAAACAGTATTGAAATAGAAGAAAATAAGCTTGAATCTATGATAAAGCAAACTGTTTATGCCGTGTCTACAAATGAAGCAAAGCCGGTACATACGGGATGCCTTTTTGAAGTAAACGGTAATAACATAAGAGTTGTCGGTGTTGACGGTTACAGACTTGCCATAAGAAATGAAGAACTTTCTTCACCTGCACCGGAAGCGTTAAAATTCAATATTCCCGGAAAAACGCTTCTTAAGGTTACAAGAATGCTCAAAGAAACCGATACGAAGGTTAAAATCAACGTATCCCGCAAGCATGCACAGTTTGAAATAGAAAATACCATTCTCATAACAAGACTTCTTGAGGGTGAATTTTTAAACTACAACAATGCGATGCCAAAAGAAAAAAGTATTGAAATTATTTCGGATGTAAAAGCATTTGCTGACAGTGTTGAAAGGGCGTCACTTCTTATAAATGAAAGACAGCGTTCACCTATCCGTCTTAAATTTACGGACGATCAGGTAAAACTCTTCTGCTCATCACCTTTGGGTAAAATTGAAGATATGTTTGATGTAAAGAGCAGCGGCGGTAATCTTGAAATAGGATTCAATAATAAGTTTCTTATTGATGCACTAAGAAATTCAAGGGAAGAACAGGTAAAGATTGAACTCAATAACAGCCTTTCACCAATGGTTATAAAGCCTGTAGAGGGTGAATCTTTCATATTCCTTGTACTTCCCGTAAGATTAAAGACAGAGGAATAAATGAATATTAAAATAAATACAGAGTTTATAAAATTAAATCAGCTTCTTAAATTCAGCGGTGTTGCTTCAACGGGCGGTGAAGCGGACATTCTTATAAGAGAAGGGCAGGTTCTCGTCAATGATGAAGTATGCACGATGCGCGGTAAAAAAATAAGAGGCGGAGATCGTGTAACAGTTGACGGTGAAACAATAGAGGTTATCTGATGAAGGTAGTAAGTCTCTATCTTGAAAACTTCAGAAATATAGAGAAGACAGGTTTTGACTTGAGTGGCGGCGTAAACGT
>JAZSCG010000108.1:0-1911 GCA_045602805.1 Feifaniaceae bacterium | reverse complement strand
AACTGTGCAAAAGCCCTTGAAAATACACAAAGTATTCTCTGCGGCATTTTACTTGTTTGAAACTAAAATTTGTTCTTTTTATACTCTGCGACAATACAATTAACCTACAAATAGGTGCAGACATATTGTACTCGTGCGTGTGCCGGCATGATTATCATATCTATTATAACAGATATATATAAAAGGTCAAGAGCAATAAAAAAGCAGTCCTCGGACTGCTTTTTTCTACACAATATCGTATAATTCTTTAAGTGACTTTATTTCATAAGTTATATCAAGGTCGGTTTTCTCACCATTCGGGTTGAACCAGCAGGTGTCAATACCTGCATTTATTCCGCCCTGCATATCACTTGTAAGGCTGTCGCCTATGACAAGTGCCTGCGCTTTGTCAAAGCCCTCTATATTTTCCTCCACGTAGTCGAAAAACTCTTTATGAGGCTTTGGCACACCGATGGTTTCGGACACAAAGCATTTTTCAAAATAAGGCTTTAAACCGCATTCGGCAAAGCGTTTTGCCTGCGTCGTAGCGACGCCGTTGGTAATGATATAAAGTTTATGGGTTTTCGACAGTTTCTGACAAACCTCAAGCGCATCGGGCAACAGCTTATGCCCTTTTGCCAGATTTGCAACATAACGTGAATTTGCTTCGGCAGGGTCAAAAGGATACCCCATTTTGTCAAAAAATACTTTAAAACGGTTTACCACAAGCTCCGCCTTTGAAAATGCACCCTGTTCAAAAAGTTTCCACTGCTGAGCATTTGATGCACTGTATATATTTATAATTTCATCATCAATTTCAACGCCGTATGAGCGCATTGTTTCAATAATTCCGTCATATTCCGCCGCCTCAAAGTCAAGCAGCGTCATATCCGCATCAAAGAGAAGTGTTTTATATTTCATTTCTTTCCACCGTATATATAATTGAAGGAGCGTAAATGAGCATTGAGGCAAGAACTGCCATATCACTTGTAAAGGGCGTGCAGAACACTGCTTCCCTGCTCAGTGTGAAATAAATTGACGGAAGTGCCGTAACGAACACGCCCATAAAGACGGCGTAAGCCGAGAAATGCAGTATTGCCGACGAGTTACCGTCGATAAACGCCTTTGCCGAGTAGAAAATAAACAAAAGCATTGCGGTAAGTGAGAGTGTCTGCAACAGGTAATCCGAAATCGTCACAATCGTTGAAAATCTACGGAATACCGTTATAAGATTATATACGCCCCACACCGACGGTATAAGCAGGAATACGGGCAGATATGATGCTTTATCAGGCATCATATGCGCAGGTGAGCCGATAACGAGTGACACACCGCCAAGCAGAGCAAGCACACCGACAAGCATATTCCCCGAAAGAACCGAGTTCACACCGCACCACAAAAGTGCTGCAGCAAAAATTGCCGATGCTGCAAGCACAAACTTACCGCCCGACATATTCTCCCTGTATTTTTTTCCTTTGAAAGAGAGCGATACCACCGCAAACAAGACGATGAGTGCAATGCAAAGCACCGTAAATACGGTTGAAAGTGCGTCACCTTTGACGTAAAAACCGCTTTCGACCTCAACCGATTTTTTTATGACGAATATTCTCAGTATCCCCAGCAAAACTGCCGTAAGAAAACAGATTATACTGCGAAGCTTCATTTTTATTACCTCATTCTAAAAAAGGACTCGTTTTCGAGTCCTTTTAATTTTACTTTTTATAGATTGTTGCTATGATGTAAGAAACACCTGCGATTACCGCATAGAGTGCTATTGCATAGCAGGAAAGGCGAAGCGCCTTATATCCGACAACTGCCGTTGCAAGTGAGCAAACCGTATGCAGACCGCCGAGGATAAACGACGGGAAATAGAGTGCCTTTTTGGGAAGAATACGCTTGTCGCACTTTTTGCATACGCCGTGAGCCTTCTTA
>JAZSCG010000107.1:0-4438 GCA_045602805.1 Feifaniaceae bacterium | reverse complement strand
AAAGCCATTATTATACATAAAAATTTTTTCATAATATCACCTTAAAATCAAAAGATAAAAATATTATAACATATTACGTCGTTTATGGCAAAATTATTTTCCCGATATCTCGCCCGCCTTGCTGAGCGACCATTTTGCAACCGCAGGACCGACAAGTTCATATACAAGCGTACCGCATAATATTATGGCACGAATCTGAGCACCGTATGCAGGAACGACCTGTGTTGCAATAAGCGAAAGACCGATTGCGACACCTGCCTGCGGAACAAGTGCTGGACCGAGATATTTTTTGACAGGCTCTGCCGCATGGCACATTACTGCACCTGCGTATGCACCGACGTATTTACCGATTACACGGAATACGACGTATAACACACCGACAAGACCGACGGTAGGAAGAACCGACACGTCAAGCTCTGCACCGCTTGCCACAAAGAATAAGAGGAAAAGCGGGGGCGTAAATCCGTCACACAGCTTGGCAATATGCACGAATTCACTTGAAAAGTTTGCAAGTGCCGCACCCATTGCCATACACATAAGCAGGTCTGAAACGCCGATAATGTCGGCAAGACCAAGTGCAAGGAAAATAAAGCCTATTGTCAGAATAAGTCTGTTACCGTCTTTTTTAAACCAACGCAGAGGTACGGCAAAAATAAGACCGAGAATAAATCCGCATATAATACCGCCGAAAATTTCCCACATGGGCTTTAAAAGTTGCATTGCAAGGCTTGAATCGCCCTGACCGGTGAGCATCTGAGCAATTGCGACAAATATACCGAAAAGCATAATTGCAGTAGCATCATCTATTGCAACGACGGCAAGCAGAGTCTCGGTCATGGGACCTTTTGCCTTATACTGCTTTATTACCATAATGGTTGCCGCAGGTGCGGTTGCCGCAGCGATAGCGGAAAGCACGAGCATGGCAGGTAAATCCATAGTTAAACCGAAAATCAAATCGGCAATCACAAGTGCAACAAGCACACATAAAACCGCAAAAAGCGATTCGAGACAGGCTATTACGATAGGTGCCTTGCCCACTCTTTTAAAAAATGAAATTTTAAATTCGTTTCCTATAGAAAATGCTATAAATCCGAGAGAAACTGTCGATATTATACCAAGATGCTCCACCGAATTTTTGGGAATAAGGCCTAAAACACAGGGACCGAGTATAAGACCGACGACAATGTAACCCGTAACGTTGGGAAGGTGGCAGAATTTAGCGAGTCTGCCGAAAAGAACACCGCCGCCTATCATAAGGGCGATGGTCAGAAGAACTGTGGTCTCACTCATCTTTCTTTCTCAGCCCCTCCGCATATGAAACAGGCAGAGTAAAGAGGATGCCCGTATTGGGTGCATCGAATCCGCCGAGAACTTCCTTAACAGCAGTTTTTGCCGCCTGAAGCTTATCCTCTTCAATTACTGCAAATATAGTTTTGCTTTTTGCCCTTTCGGGATTGAGCAGTTCGTAAAGTGAAGCGAGAATTCTGTGTTCACCGACTTCACCCATAACCTTAGCCATACCCGTGCTGTCGATAATCGTAGCACCCATTATGCCGTGATCCGAAAAGGATGCAAGCAGGTCTTCAAGTTTTTCCGTGCGATTAAGCACGATAACCAAAAGTTGCATAATAACACCTCTTATTTTATATTACCATAAGAGTATAATCCCAAAAATCAAAAAATGCAATAATAAAAAGCAGGTAAAAACCTGCTTTTTTTAAATATCGCTGTCTTCGGAAGAATGTATCCGGTCGACGGATTCTGCCGCCGCATCCTGTCTCATACGCATTTCGTAAAGCTGTGTTTTTGTTATGCGGACCTCACGGGGCTTTGAACCCTGTGACGGACCGACTATGCCACGTTCTTCCATCTGGTCAACGATTCTTGCCGCCCTCGCATAGCCGAGTTTCAAGCGCCTCTGTAAAAGTGAGGTTGATGCCTGACCGCATTCCACAACAACATCTATTGCAGCATCAAGCATTGAGTCCTCATCAGAATCACTTTCCGCTGAGGCGGACGAGCCTTTTTTACCCTTTGTGTCGCTTTCACGGACGCATCTGTCGATTTCTTCCATAACGCTGTCATCATATTTCGCTTCACCCTGTTTTTTGATGAAGTTTACAACGCCTTCTATTTCTTTATCGCTTATAAAGCAACCCTGCAGACGAATGGGTTTTGGTGCACCTATGGGGCAGTAGAGCATATCGCCCCTGCCGATAAGCTTTTCGGCACCGCCCATATCAAGAATGGTTCTTGAATCGACCTGAGATGATACGGAGAAAGCAATTCTCGTGGGGATATTCGCCTTGATAACACCCGTAATAACGTCAACTGACGGACGCTGTGTTGCAACGACGAGGTGCATACCTGCCGCCCTGGCAAGTGCGGCAAGGCGGTTTATTGAATCCTCGACCTCGTGGGGGGAGACCATCATAAGTTCTGCAAGCTCGTCGATAATGATGACTATCTGCGGAAGTTTTACCATATCATCCGTACTCTCACAGAGGGCATTATAGCCTGCAAGATTGCGGACGTTGTTTTCAGCAAAAAGCTGATACCTCTTCGTCATTTCACCGACTGCCCAGGCAAGTGTGCCCGATGCTTTTTTCGGGTCTGTCACAACGGGGAGCATAAGATGCGGAATACCGTTGTATACACCGAGCTCGACAACCTTGGGGTCAATCATAATAAGTTTTACGTCTTCGGGAGATGCGTTGTAGAGAATACTTACGATAAGCGAGTTGATACACACGGATTTACCGCTGCCTGTTGAGCCTGCTATAAGCATATGAGGCATCTTTGCAATATCTGCTATTATCTTGTCACCGCCAAGGTCCTTACCAAGACAGAAGGAAACTTTGCTTTTAGTATTTTTAAAAGTGTCACTTTCGATAAGTGAACGCAGATAAACGGTTTTTACCGTTTTGTTGGGCACTTCTATACCGACTGCCGCTTTACCGGGAATAGGTGCTTCGATTCTGACACCCGATGCAGCAAGTGAAAGGGCAATATCGTCGGCAAGGCCCGTTATTTTGCTTATCTTAACGCCTGCCCTTGGTGCAAGCTCGTAACGTGTTACCGTCGGTCCCTGAGCGACGTCTGTAAGCTGGGTTTCAACACCGAAGGATTTGAGGGTTGAGACGATTTTTTCTGCCGTAACCTGAAGTTCCGACGTGCTGCCCGATGCCCCCTGCCTGTCGGGTGTGAGAAGTGAAAGGGGAGGGAATACGTATTTTTTTACGGGTGCTTCCGCTTCGCTTTCTATCTGTTCTTTAACCTTTTTCTCTTCAAGTGCAAGCTCCTGCTTTGTCATTTTGGGCGGTTCAAGTGAAGATGTCAGCGGTTCTGCGGAAACATCCTCAAAACTGTCGTTTCCTTTAAAGATGTGCTTTGAGCCGTCGGTTTTAAATTTGTCCTTTGCAAAGATTGCATCGAGGTCATTTCCGTCAGGCTTGTCCGAATCTATGGCAAAATCAATCTGCTTTCTCGGCTTACGGGGCGTTTTCGGAAAAGCCTCCTCATAATCCTTGATATCTGCTGCTTCATATGTAAATGACGGGTCGGTATCGTGAACTTCTTCACTTTCATGCTCTCTGCGGAAGATACCCCGTACGGCTTCTACCATTCTGTCTACGGTCGTATCGAAAAGCAGAATTATCGAAATTATAAGAACTGCGCCAAATATTATCGCAATACCCGCCTTGCCGAGTGGTTCGTTAAGGCAAGCGGTTATAAAGCCACCGATACAGCCACCCGAAAGAATGTGCTTGTACGAATAATTGAAAAGCTCGATAATATTCTTTGTGGGCACCTTATCTACCGCAAAAAGATGCAGTATAACGCCGACAAATATCATAGCAAGGAAAAGTGCAATATTCGTTCTCATATATTTGCGGTTTTCAGCCGTCATACCCATATGTATGCCTATGTAAAAGAGAACAAAGGGCATAGTGTAGCCGACACCGCCGAAGAGACCGAGTGTCAGATGCTTAAAAAATCCCCCAACGGTACCCGTCAGCGACGAAAAAAGGCTGAGTGCCAGAAAAACGGCATAAGCGCATATGAGCACGCCGTATATCTGTATGAACAGAGCGTGGTTTTTCTGATAAAAGGTCTGCTCTTTTGCGGGAGCCTTCTTTCTTTGTGTGGTTGTTTTTTTGGATGCGGTCTTTTTTGTAGCCGTCCTTTTCTTTGTCTGAGCCATGTTAACTCCTTAAAATGCCTCGGATGATTACGAATGCACCCATTCCAAAGCAGTAATATGCAAAATATTTAAATTTATCGTGTTTTAAAATCATACGCAGAAAGCGTATTGACAGATAGCCCGATACGGCTGAGGTGACTATGCCTGCAACGTACATACCGACAGTTGCATCGGGCACCGTGTTTCCCTTTATCACGTCAAAAAATGACAGAAGGCTTGCACCGAGCACTGCGG
>JAZSCG010000106.1:0-2501 GCA_045602805.1 Feifaniaceae bacterium | reverse complement strand
CACTAACCCCTATTTTGAAAAGACGGATATTGAGGCGGAAGGCTCATCACAGCTAATAAAACCGATATATACGGTGGGCAAGGGGCTTACGCAGAAGGCGGTCGTGTCGGCAGTACACTCTGCACTCGATATGTGCGAGGTGGAGGAGTATATGCCCGACTACATACTTGAAAAATATAACCTTCCCTCGCTTAAAGAGGCGCTTGATGCCGTGCACCGTCCCGAAAATATGGCGCAGGTGAAATACGGCAGAAGCCGTCTTATATTTGACGAATTTTTAATACTCTCACTCGGCCTTTTTATGAAAAAAAGTCAGTCGGGAAGGAGTAGCGGTGCACCCTGTAAAATGGTTGAAATGGCACCGTTTTACGACTCACTCGGCTATGATTTGACCGAGGCACAGCAACGAAGCATAAATGAAGGCATAAGCGATATGTGTGGTGTGTCACCTATGAACAGGCTCGTTCAGGGTGACGTTGGCAGCGGAAAGACGGCGGTTTCGGCGGCACTTTGCTATTTTGCCATAAAAAACGGCTGGCAGAGTGCGATTATCGCACCCACCGAAATTCTTGCAAAACAGCATTATGAAAAATTATCAGCACTGTTTGGTAAATTCGGTATGAAGGTCTCACTTTTAACAGGTTCAACCAAGAAAAAAGAAAGAGACGAGATTTTAAATGCACTCAAAGACGGTAAAACCGACCTTATGATTGCCACCCATGCACTTATGGTTGAGGACGTCGTTTTTGACAGACTCGGACTTTTGGTGTGTGATGAACAGCACCGTTTCGGTGTCCGTCAGCGTGCGGCGGCGGTGCAAAAGGGCAACAGTCCGCACCTGCTTGTAATGAGTGCAACCCCCATTCCGAGAACGCTTGCACTTATGATTTACGGCGATCTTGAAATTTCGGTGATTGACACTATGCCTCCCGGCAGAAGAGTCACCAAGTCGCACTACGTTTCATCAAAACAGAGGGGGCAGGTAAACTCGTTCATAAGGAAAAAACTTAACGACGGTGAACAGGGATACATAGTCTGTCCTCTCGTTGAGGGAAGCGACGGTCTGCCCGAAGTCAAGGATGCCGTGTCCCACAGGGATGAACTGAAAAAACTTTTCCCCGACATAGAAATCGGTCTAATCCACGGTAAAATGAAGCCTGCCGAAAAGGATGAGGAGATGAAAAAGTTTGTCAGCGGTGAAAGCAGGATACTCATTGCGACGACGGTTATCGAAGTCGGTGTCGACGTAAAAAATGCGACCTTTATGATAATTGAGAATGCCGAGCGTTTCGGTCTGTCACAGCTTCATCAGCTCAGGGGGCGTGTCGGCAGAGGAAATAAGCAGAGTTACTGCATTATCGTCAGCGACCACGAGGCACCCGACACCGTCGAAAGATTAAAGGTGCTTGAGGGTACGGCAGACGGTTTTGAAATAGCAAAGAAAGACCTTGAACTGCGTGGTCCGGGTGACTTTTTCGGCTCACGTCAGCACGGTTTACCCACGCTTCGCATTGCCGATATGGCGGGTGATACGGTTACACTCCATGCTGCACAGGAAACGGCAAAAGAGATATACCGCAGGGATCCCGATTTGGACAAGAAAGAGCATAAAATATTAAAAACGAAGATATCTGAGCTTTTTTCTGTAGACAAAGCAAGCATTTTGAATTAAAATAGGAGTATTCCATCTGAAAGGTGATAGTATGAAGAAAATTATATCGCTGGCTCTTGCCGTAATACTTATCCTGTCATTTGCGGGATGTGACAAAAATCTTAAAATTGAGAAGGATAAAGACAATCTCGAAGAAACGTCGTTTGACGTCGGCGGCTTTGCACTCAGCATTGACGAGGAGGAAAACGTTGTTGAAATAGGTATTTATACGGGTGATGATAAAAAGGTCCGTGTACCCGATACGGTTGACGGTTTACCCGTAGTGGGAATTCTGTCAAACTGTTTTGCAGCAACCACCGCAGAAAAGATAACGCTCGGCAAATACGTGTATTATATCGAGTCTTACGCTTTTCAGTGGGCTGAGATTGAGGAACTTGAGGTACCCGAAGGTGCAACATATCTTGGAAATCACGTGTTTCTTGAATGTCCCAATCTCAAGAAAGTGACGTTGCCCGACAGCCTTGAAACGATTGGCGATAACATATTTGAGGGTTGCGTAAATGAAGTCGAAGTTGTCGTCGAAAAGGACAGCTTTGCCCACGAATACTGCGAGCAGATACTCGCCGACGGTGCAAACATAAAAATCAAAACGAAATAAGCAAAAGGGTAGACGTTGAGGCACACTTCCTTACGGAGTGTGCCTCAGTTATATTCGCCTGACGGCGAGTGATATGTGCTTTGCACTCGATATGAATTCTGACGAATTCTCGATATGTTGCCCGACGGCAACGATAAGGAAGAAATTCCTGCGGAATTTCATTGCACGAACACCTCATCCACCGCAAACGGTCCCCCTGTCTCGCTGCGGCTCGGTCACGGTTTGGCTCTG
>JAZSCG010000105.1:0-6876 GCA_045602805.1 Feifaniaceae bacterium | reverse complement strand
GAGAAGGATGCAGGGATATAACGTACTTTTTCCGCTTGGATTTGACGCATATGGACTTCCTACAGAAAACTATGCAATAAAGACGGGAATACATCCGAGAAAAGTTACCGATACCAATATTGAACGCTTTACATCTCAATTGAAGCGTGTTGGCTTTTCATTTGACTGGACAAAGACAATAGATACCACTCAGGAAGATTACTATAAGTGGACTCAGTGGATATTCAGAAAAATGCTTGACCATGGTCTTGTGTTTAGGGATAAGGCTCTTGTCAACTATTGTCCCAGTTGTAAGGTTGTTCTCTCAAACGAGGACTCCCAGGGCGGTAAATGCGATATTTGTCACAGTGATATAATTCAGAAGTCAAAGGATGTATGGTATCTGCGTATCACAGAATATGCAGATAAGCTGCTTGAAGGTCTTGAAGATGTTGATTATCTTGGTAATATCAAGATGCAGCAGGTCAACTGGATTGGCAAGTCAACAGGTGCTTTTGTCAACTTTGGCATAAATGATACCGAAGAAAAATTGCGCATTTACACTACTCGTCCCGATACGCTTTTCGGTGTAACGTTTATGGTAATTGCACCTGAGCATCCGATAATAGATAAATATGCCTCTAAAATAGCAAATATGGACGCTGTCACTGAATACCGTGATGAATGTAGTAAGAAGACTGAATTTGAAAGAACTCAGCTTGTAAAAGAAAAAACAGGCGTAAGACTTGAGGGCTTTACGGCAATAAATCCCGTCAGCGGAAAAGAAATACCGATTTACATATCAGACTATGTAATGATGGGTTACGGTACAGGTGCAATAATGGCTGTTCCTGCACACGACCAGCGTGACTGGGAATTTGCAACAAAGTTCGGTATAGATATAATACCCGTTATCAAGGGCGGAGATATAACAAAAGAAGCATATACTGAAGACGGAGAAATAATAAATTCCGATTTCTTAAACGGACTTACTGACAAGGCTTCGTCTATAGAAAAAATGCTGGAGTATCTTGCGGAAAAAGGTATCGGTGAAAAGGGTGTACAGTTCAAAATGAAGGACTGGGCATTCAACCGCCAGAGATATTGGGGAGAGCCTATTCCGATAGTACACTGTCCGCATTGCGGTATTGTGGGTGTACCTTATGAAGAACTTCCTCTCAGATTGCCGGATGTTGAGAACTTTGAACCGGGTGAGGGTGGCGAAAGCCCGCTTGCAAAAATTGAATCGTATGTAAAGTGTAAGTGTCCCAAGTGTGGCGCTGATGCACAGAGAGAAACCGATACAATGCCTCAGTGGGCAGGCTCATCGTGGTATTTCCTCAGATATATCGATCCTAAAAACGATAAAGTTTTTGCAGATAAGGAAAAGATGAACTACTGGTTACCTGTTGACTGGTATAACGGCGGTATGGAGCACGTTACAAGACACCTTATTTACTCACGTTTCTGGCACAGATTCCTTTACGATATAGGCGAAGTTCCAACTAAGGAACCCTATGCAAAGAGAACTGCGCAGGGCCTTATTCTTGGTCCCGACGGGGAAAAGATGAGTAAATCGAAGGGAAATGTTGTTGATCCCAACGACGTTGTCGATGAATTCGGTGCAGATGTACTTCGCACATATATATTGTTTATGGGTGACTACACTTCTGCAGCTCCGTGGAGTCAGACAAGTGTTAAGGGATGTAAGAGATTTCTTGACCGTGTTGCAGATTTGTATGATATGGCGGCAGGAAACGGTGTTACTCCCGAACTTGAAAGCGCTTTCCATAAGACGATAAAGAAAGTGTCGAGCGATATTGAAGAAATGAAGTTCAATACTGCTATTGCAACTATGATGACGCTTATCAACACAATATATGATGTAAAAAAGATTACTAAAGATGAACTGAAGATTTTTGTTAAACTTCTTTGTCCGTTTGCACCGCATCTCTGCGAAGAAATGTGGCACATGCTCGGAGAAAAGGGACTTTGCTCACTTGCAGAGTGGCCTTCATACGATGAAGCAAAATGTGTTGACAGCCAAGCTGAAATTGCAGTACAGATAAACGGAAAACTCAAGGGCAGACTTGTGATCCCTGCGGATTCAGAACAGGATGCGGTAATTGAGATGATCAAAAATGATGCTGAATTGTCAGCACATCTTGAAGGAAAAACCGTTATTAAAACAATTTATGTTAAGAATAAATTAGCCAATATTGTTGTTAAATAATTATCTATTGACAATTTGTATTGTATAATTTATAATATATTATGTTTTAGGAATAATTATTACCCTGGCTTAGTGCGGAGGGAGGGAAATTAAAATGGCAGAAATCAGAGTAAAAGAGAATGAATCACTTGACAGTGCACTTCGTCGTTTTAAGAGACAGTGTGCAAAGTCCGGCGTGCTTTCAGAGCTCCGCAAGAGAGAACATTACGAGAAGCCAAGCGTTAAACGTAAGAAAAAATCCGAGGCTGCAAGAAAGCGTAAGTATAAGTAATTCACAAAACGGGTGTGTGACCTTGCGGTTACACACCTATTTTTGTTATTGGAGGTGCTTTTTTGAAAATATTTAATCCGACTTATTATTTTGATAATGTTTATATGACAGACAGCACTTTTTTTATAAGTGAAGGTATTAAAAATATTATCCTTGATATAGATAACACACTTATTTCAAATACAGTAGAAGTGGGTGACGATAAACTTTATGCATGGATTGATGAACTTAAAAATGCAGGGATAAAACTCTGTATTGTGTCAAACGGCAAGGGTGCACGTGTAAAAAAGTTTAATGAAAATATTGGACTTCCGACTGTGTTTGAGGCGCTTAAACCCACGCAGAAAGGCTACATTGAAGCCTTAAAGATAATGGATGCAAAAAAAGAAGAAACTGTCGGTATAGGTGACCAGATATATACAGACATATGGGGTGCAAACAGGGCAGGTATAAAGTCTATGCTTGTAAGACCTATCGATAAGTATGAACAGTTTGCGATAAAACTTAAAAGAATACTTGAAGTACCGATAATACATTCTCTTAAAAAGAAAGGTGTTATAAAATGAGTGTTTTTTTCGGACCTGCAGGCAATAGTCAGCGTTTTTATGATGACGGAAATAAAAGCACATGGCAGATGATGGCATATCTTGAAAATATGGGGCTTAATGCCTACGAGTATCAGTGCGGACGCGGTGTTTCTGTTTCGGATGAAACTGCAAAAAAAGTTGCCGAGGAGTGTGTGAAACACAATATTAAGATTTCGGTACATGCGCCCTATTTTATTTCGCTTTCAAGTGTTGAAGAGAGTAAAAGACAGGGGAGCATACGGTATATTTTACAAAGTGCGGAACTCGTAAAAAAGCTTGGTGGTGACCGCATCGTTGTACACAGCGGTTCATGTGGAAAATTAACAAGAGAAGTAGCACTCGGATATGCAAAAGAAACCGTAAAATCAGCAATAGTAGCGTTAAAGTCTGAAGGACTTTCCGATGTGCATATGTGTCTTGAAACTATGGGTAAAGTAAATCAGCTTGGAAATCTTGATGAAGTTATGGAACTGTGTGCACTTGACGACTGGCTTTTGCCGACGATTGATTTCGGTCATCTTAATGCGAGAGACAGAGGAAGTATAAAAACAAAAGAAGACTATGCATATATACTTGACACAGTAGAGAACAGGCTTGGAAGCGACAGGGCTAAGGTGTTCCATACTCATTTCTCCAAGATAGAATATACTGATGGCGGCGAAAAAAAGCATCTCACATTTGAAGATGATGTGTTTGGTCCTGATTTTATGCCTCTTGCTGAACTTATTGCCGAAAGGAATCTTTCACCGACAATAATATGTGAAAGCGCAGGAACGCAGACAGAGGATGCACTTGCAATGATGAATATGTATAAAGAATGTTTGAGGTAAGAATATGAAAAATATACTTGTTATCAACGGTCCGAATCTTAATATGCTTGGTGTGAGAGAGCCGGGAATATACGGTGACAGTTCACTCGATGCTATTTGTAAAAACATAGAAGAAAAAGCTAAAGAATGGGATATTAAATGTGAGTTTTATCAGTCAAATGTTGAGGGTGAGATAGTTTCGGCAATTCAGAATGCTTTTGGCAAAGTTGACGGTATTATTTTGAATGCAGGTGCCTATACTCACTACAGTATTGCTATAAGAGATGCGATAAGTGCAGTAAAGATACCTGTTATCGAAACACATCTCTCAAATGTATTTCAGAGAGAGGATTTCAGGCATGTTTCGATGATCGGTCCGGTATGTGCCGGAAGTGTTTCGGGATTTGGAGAAAACAGCTATCTTGTGGCTCTTGAAGCATTAAAGTTACTTTTTAATAAATAACTCTTGAAATAATCTACCATATATTGTATTATATTTTTATAGATTAAACTAAACAAAGAAGGATGATATTATGATTACAGCAGGCGATTTTAGAAACGGTGCAACATTTGAACTTGACGGAAACGTTGTTCAGGTTGTAGAATTCCAGCATGTTAAGCCGGGTAAGGGCGCAGCTTTTGTAAGAACAAAGTACAAAAACGTTATCACAGGAAGCGTTGTTGAGCGTTCTTTCAACCCCACAGATAAGTTCCCCACAGCATTCATTGAGAGAAAGGATATGGAATATCTCTACAATGACGGCGACCTCTACTACTTTATGGATGTAGAGACATACGAACAGGTTCCGATAAACAAGGAAGTTCTTTCAGATAACTTTAAGTTTGTTAAGGAAAATCTTGTTTGTAAGGTTCTTTCGTACAAGGGTAATGTGTTTGGTGTTGAACCTCCGTTCTTTATTGAGCTTCAGGTTACTCATTCAGAACCCGGTGTTAAGGGTAATACTGCAACTAACTCATTAAAGCCTGCTACACTTGAAACAGGCGCTGAAATCCGTGTTCCCATGTTCATCAACGAGGGCGATATGATCCGTGTTGACACAAGAACAGGCGAATACATGGAAAGAGCATAAATTTTAAAGGAGTTTAAAATGGAAATTACTGAAAAGGTATCATATCTTAAAGGTCTTATTGACGGTCTTGGTGTAGACGAGGATTCAAAAGAAGGCAAGATATTTGCAGCAATAGTTGAAGTTCTTGACGAAGTTGCGGCTTCATTTGAGGACGTTGTTGACAATATTGATGCAGTTGATGCACGTGTTGATGAGATTGATGAAGATCTTGGATTACTCGAAGAAGAATTCTACGGCGAAGATGAATGCGGTTGCGGTTGCGATGATGACGATTGTGACTGTTGCGGCGATGATTGCGACGGTATTTACTACGAAGCAATTTGTCCCGGCTGCGGTGAAGAACTTGTTCTTCCTGAAGACGTAGAAAATGATGATGAGATCGTATGTCCCGAATGCGGTGAGCACTTCGAAATTGAACTTGATGATATTTGCGATTGCTGTGACTGCGAAGAATGTGACTGCGAAAACGAATAAACGTTTATAAATTAAAAGAGATGTTGTTTTTCAACATCTCTTTTTTTATCGAAAATTAAAAAGTTCCAACAGAGTCAAGTGCTGTGTTAAGCAAATCTTGAAAATGTGATAAATGAGGATTATACTGTTAGTGCAATTGTTTGTATATAACAGGCATTGGTTTTTCTTCTGCTTTGATAGAATTATAGCAAAGATACCTTATAAAACATAAAGAAGGACGTTAAATATGATAATAAACGAGCAGATAAAGACAAAGGTAAAAGGAGAATATGATGTAGCGGTATGCGGTGGTGGTTTTGCCGGCATTTCTGCGGCATTGGCAGCAGCCAGACAGGGTAGTAAAGTTGTTCTTTTTGAGAAACAGTATATGCTTGGTGGTCTTGCTACGGCAGGCATTGTAACAATATATCTTCCACTTTGTGATGGCTTTGGCAGACAGGTGTCGTACGGCATAGCAGAGGAACTTATTCGTTTGTCAATATTGCATGGTGCAGAGGATAAATATCCTGAAAATTGGCTTGAAAATAAGGGTACACGCACAGAAAAAGATAAAAGGTTTCAGGTTCAGTATAATCCGCAGCTTTTTGCTATTCTGGCAGAAAAACTTCTTTTGGATGTAGGAGTTGACATACTGTATGGAACATATGTTGTTGGAGTAAATGTGAGCGAAAATAAAATTAAACATATAATTACGGAAAATAAATCGGGAAGAACTGCCTATCAGGTTAAGTCTGTGGTTGATGCAACCGGAGATTGTGATATTGCACATTTTGCAGGTGCTCCAACCGAGAAATTTAATCAGGGAAATGTACTTGCTGCATGGTATTATTCGATTGGAAAAAGTGGCTATAAACTTAATATGGTTGGCTTTGCAGATGTACCGGATGAAGAAAAAAGTGAAAAAAATAAGGTTAAAACACTTGTTGATAAGAGATTTTCGGGACTTTGTGGCGAGGAACTGTCAGAGCAAATGTGTATGTCACATCAATCCTCGTACGCAGATTTTTTGAAGAAACGTGAAAATGATGATGCTTTTCTGCCGGTGACTATTGCAACGACGCCACAAATAAGGATGACAAGGCGGATTGTCGGAGAGTATGAATTATCTCATACTGAGATGCACAAATATTTTGAAGATTCTATAGGAATGGTTTCAAATTGGAAAAAGAGGGGACCTGTATATGAGGTGCCATTCAGAACTTTGTATAATCCTGAAGTGAAAAATCTAATATGTGCCGGTCGTTGCACATCAGTAAGTGAAACAATGTGGGACATTATGAGAGTTATACCGTGCTGTGCTGTTACCGGTCAGGCAGCTGGGACCGCGGCATCGATGACGGATGATTTCTCGAAGCTAAATATCAATGAACTGCAAAAGCTACTTGTCGAAAACGGTGTTGTTCTTCATGAAAAAGAAATTAAATAAGTTTTT
>JAZSCG010000104.1:0-2891 GCA_045602805.1 Feifaniaceae bacterium | reverse complement strand
CAACGAGGCTATGGACCGCTACGGCTCGGACAAGCCTGACACACGCTTTGGTATGGAAATCGTTGATTTGTCAAAAACTGTCGAAAACTGCGGTTTCGGTGTCTTCACGGGTGCTATTGAAGCAGGCGGAAGCGTAAGAGGTATCGTGGCTGAAAATGCTGCCGACAAGCTTACGAGAAAGGTCATTGACAAGCTCACCGAGACGGCAAAGGGCATCGGTGCAAAGGGCCTTGCATACATCAGATGGGTGGAAGATGCACCCAACTGCTCGTTTGGCAAGTTTATGACCGAAGAGGAAATTTCCGCAATTATAGAAAAACTCGGCATGAAGAAGGGTGACGTTGCCCTCATTATTGCCGACAAAAATAAGGTTACACTTCCCGTTTTGGGCGCACTGCGTCTTAACGTGGCAAAACAGCTTGACATTGTTCCCGACGGCTACAATTTCCTGTGGATAACCGACTTCCCCTTCTTCGAGTGGGATGAGGATGCAGGCGAATGGGCGGCAATGCACCACCCCTTCACAATGCCTAATGATGACTGTATACAGTATCTTGACAGCGCACCCGAAAAGGTCTATGCAAAGGCGTATGACCTTGTATTAAACGGCATTGAATTATCAAGCGGTTCGATAAGAATTACAGACCCCGAACTCCAGAACAGAATGTTTAAGGCACTCAAACTCACCGATGAGGAGATACAGGCGAAGTTCGGCTTCCTTGTTGACGCTTACAAATACGGTGCGGCACCCCACGGCGGTGCAGGCATCGGTCTTGACAGACTTGCCATGATTATGTGCGGTGCTGACAGCCTGCGTGACGTTATTGCATTCCCCAAGGTGCAGAATGCGAGCGAGCTTATGAGCAACGCACCCGACGTGGTTGACAAGGCTTCACTCGACGTACTCGGCATAGAATTGACAGAAAGCGAGAAGTAAGATGATTGAAGTATCCGGTCTTACCAAGAAATACGGTAAGAAATATGCCGTAAACGATATATCGTTTACGGTGGAGAAGGGTGAAATTGTCGGTTTGCTCGGCCCGAACGGTGCAGGTAAGACCACGACAATGAATATGATTACGGGGTATATTTCAGCGACTGCAGGTACGGCAAAGGTCGGCGGACACGATATTTTGGAAGAGCCTGATGTCGTAAAGAGCAAGATTGGCTATCTGCCGGAACTGCCGCCTCTTTACCTTGATATGACGGTTAAGGACTATCTTTATTTCGTCTTTGATTTAAAGAAAATCGCCAAAAAGGGCTTTGATAAGAAAAAGCATATTCTTGAGGTTGCGGATGTCGTGAAAATAACTGACGTTATTGAAAGACCTATAAGAAACTTATCTAAAGGCTACAAGCAGAGGGTTGGTCTTGCACAGGCACTTCTCGGCAGTCCAGAGGTGCTTATTTTGGACGAGCCGACGGTTGGTCTTGACCCGAAGCAGATTATCGAAATCAGAAATCTTATTGAAAAACTCGGTAAGTCGCACACCATAATTTTGTCATCTCATATTCTTTCTGAGGTTCAGGCGGTGTGTGACCGCATTATCGTTATTGCAAAGGGCAAAAAGGTTGCCGATGCTCCGACCGAAGAACTTACCTCAAATACCGTTTCTTCAAAGGACATAGTTGCAAGAATTGCAGGTCCTTCGGAGAACGTTATGAAGGCGGTTGAAGGCCTTGAGGGTGTGAGAAAAATCTCACTTGCTTCACAGACGGGTGACGATGAAGCAGAATATATCATCGAAACCGACGGTACCGTTGATATAAAGAAGCCTCTTTTCAAGCTCTGTGCCGATAATAACTGGTATCTGCTTGAAAGCAAGGCACCCGATATGAGCCTTGAAGATATCTTTATTCAGCTTACGGACAGGAGGGAGGATAAATGAGTGCAATTTTCAAAAGAGAGATGAAGTCATATTTTACTTCGCCTCTCGGCTACATCATTCTTGCGGTCTTTACCGTTATTTCCTCGGTTGTTTTCGTTATCAACAATGCGGGCTTTAACCCCTTTTCGGGTGCGACCGCACAGTATTATCATACAAATGACTTAACGGCACTTTACTCGACTCTGCTGTCGGTGCTCATTATCGCAGTTCCGCTTCTCACGATGAAACTTTTAAGTGAGGAGAAGAAGCTTGGCACAGACCAGCTTCTCATAACAAGCCCTGTGGGCGTGCTTGACATTGTGCTCGGCAAATATTTTTCCGCAGCCGCTATGTACGGCATGTCACTTAGTGTGACACTTATTTTCTGGGTGATATCCGCAACCAACAGCCCGAGCTTTGACTTCGGCGTTGCGGCAGGCAATTTCTTTGCCGTGCTTTTAGTCGGTATGGTGTTTATTGCGATAGGTCTTTTCATTTCATCACTCACCGAGAGTCAGCTTATCTCGGCACTCGGTACTTTTGTCGTAATGCTTCTTGCCATGCTTATGCCCTCGTTTGCATCAAAAATATCAAGTGCTTTCGTGGCAAAAGCAGTGTCCGCACTTTCGGTCTACGACAGATACACCAATTTCACGACGGGCCTTTTTGACGTGCCTGCGGTTGTATTTTACATCAGTCTTATTTCGGCGTTTGTTTTCCTGACTGCAAGAGTCATCGAAAAGAGACGTTATTCGTAAGGGGGCATCTTAAATGAAAAGAAATTTTAAATACGGTGCCGCCTCTACGGTTTTTATCGTGGTTTTCCTTGCGGTGCTTATCGCAGTCAATCTTATCGTGGGACTCGTCGGGGAGAGGGTAAATCTTCTTCTTGATATGACGTCGGACAGGCGTTCATCCATAAGCGATACCACTTATAAGATTCTTGACGGTCTTGAAAATGACGTGACGATTTATACGCTTTCCTCGGCTGACGAGCTTGACTCCAAGTTTGCAACGGGTACA
>JAZSCG010000103.1:0-4080 GCA_045602805.1 Feifaniaceae bacterium | reverse complement strand
AAACGGCACAGCAACATTTACAGAAGCTGGTTCATACACAGTTGACTACACACTTACAAAGGATAACTACAACGATAAGACCGGTACAGCTAATATCGAGATTACAAAGGCAGACCTTAAAGGTAACGTAACAGTCGAGATAGACGGCGAAGTAAAGGATACAGTAGAATATGACGGCAACGCTCATATAGTTACAGTAGTATCCACGGAAGGTGCAACAGTTACTTACATAGTAAATGGTGTAGAAACAGCAACAGCTCCTTCATTCACAGAAGCTGGTTCACACACAGTTGAATACAAGCTTACAAAGGATAACTACAACGAAGTTACTGGAACAGTTACTATCGAAATTACAAAGGATTACATCGTTGAAGTAGACCTTGGCGAGAATTCTGACTATGTTGCAGGCAGGGGTGAGGTCGGCGATCCTGACTATGTTGCACCTAAGAAGCTCGTTCTCGTTTACACAGATGAAGAATTAACCTTCACGTATGATGGTGATTATATGTACGAAGTAACAGATAAGGGTTATAAGTATAAAGCACCTGGCAAAAAAGAGTCTGAGCACGATTATGTACACGTATATGCACTTGTAGTTGATGCAATCGACGGCGGCGACCTTGAAGATTATAAAGCAATGGTAGAAGATGTTGCAGGCGTCGCAGCAGCAGATAAGATTGATTACACAAACAAGTACAAGATCACAGGTGATCCTAAGGATGACGTTACATGGAATGATATCACAGCAGCATACAAAGCTATAACAAACAGTGAGGCTTCATATGCAAACTGGATGGCAGGCTGCATTAAGGCTGACGTTAACGGTGATAAGCACGTTACATCCGCTGACGCAGAACTTATCGTTAATGCATACAAGGCTGTACAGTAAAAACAACAAATAAGTTGTAAAACGTATTAACCTTATGTTAAACTAATACAACAAGGAGCTTCCTCGTATGAGGAAGCTCCAACCCTGCAAAAACGAAAGGAAAAAATATGAAACGAATACTGACACTTTTACTTGCTTGCACACTATTGTTTTCGTGTTTTTCGTTCACGACATCTGCAGCTCCCAAAATAGAACTGCAGTATGAATTGAGCGTAAACGGAGAAAATAAAGCTATAGTTCAGGCAGGCGATACAATCACAGTAGATATGTACCTTAATAACACAACAAATGACGACCCATATCTCATCACCACTCTCCAGAATGAAATTGAGTTTGATAAGGACTTTTTTGAATTTACCGAAGGTGATGTTGATATTTTAAAACCAGCGTCGTCGCAGCTTGTCAAGTATTCATGGGGTGCACAACGTGTACAGTTTGTCTATGTCAACACCAATGACTCTGGCGGAGAATATGTGGGCGTAAATTATGCCGATGAAGAGCTTATTGCAAGTATAACTTTCAAGGTTAAGGACGGTCTTGAAGTCGGAACAAAGGGATGTCTTAAAAATAAAGTCTCCGAAGCCGGATATGAGGGAGCATACACAACCTTATGGCAGGATATGGAAGTGTTTGTCGGCAAGGAGATGTACACGCTTACCTTTGACACAAACGGCGGCTCCGAAATTGAAGCTAAGAAGTTTGATGTAAATAAAACCGTTGACCTTTCGCAGTACAAACCGACAAAGACGGGTGCTACGTTTGCAGGCTGGTATAAGGATTCACGCCTAACACAGAAAATCACAAGCATCACGCTGACGGAAGATACGACAGTTTATGCTAAATGGACAACAAGCGGTGGGGGTACACCTCCCGGTGGCGGCGGTCCAGTAGGTCCTGCTACACCCGAAGATAAGGGCAAAGAGCATAAGGCATACATTCTCGGCTACGGCGACGGAACCTTTAAGGCAGATAATCATATGAGCCGTGCCGAAGCAGCGACTATCTTCGCAAGACTTATTGCCGAGGAAAAGGGTGAAGCCGTAAGCGGAGATGCAACCTTTAACGACGTATCTTCAGAAAGCTGGTATGATGACTATATCGGTTATCTTGAAAAGTACAATATTGTCAATGGTTATGCCGACGGTTCATTCAGACCGAATAATACCGTAACAAGAGCGGAATTTGTTGTTATGGCTGTGAGATATTACAGTCTCTTCAATAATGTTTCTAAGGGCAATTACACAGCAAGCTATCCGGATGTACAAGCAGCACATTGGGCATATGCGGATATTGCATACGCAGATAACGCTGATTGGATTAACGGATATGCTGACGGAACATTCAGAGGAAACAATAATATCACAAGAGCAGAAGTTGTTACGATTGTCAATAAGGCGACAAACCGAGTTCCTGATAAGGAATATATTGACAGTAACATTTCAGCGCTCAATAAGTTTACTGACCTCCAGAAAAATGCTCACTGGGCATACTATTCGATTATGGAAGCAGCAAATACTCATACGGCAACAACAAGTAACGGTGCAGAAACTTGGATAAAGTAATTATAATATAACGTTAGGATGGTACGACTATGTCGTGCCATCCTTTTTTGCCCTCTTTAGGCAAGGGAAGCTATGGCGACGACAAGTAAAGGATGATAAATAAACAATCCTCCCGATTTCGCTAACGCCCAGCCCCCTCCTTTACACAAGGAGGGCTTTTTCCTTCGCCTTGAGGGGAAGCCGTTGCGGGAGGGGCAGAGCTCATTCTGAAAAGCTTATTTTTGTTCATATTATATTCATTGACATATAAAAATAATTGGTTTAAAATAAAGGGACAATCTAAATTCTAAACGTTTACAAGTGTGGAAAATCTGCACTTTTGTCGCATTATATCGCAGTTTGGAAGCAATCTTTCTGAAGGAGGAAACTAATGTTAAAAAAATTGGCGTCATGTGTCAGAGAATATAAAAAAGCATCGTTGCTGGCACCGCTTTTTGTATCGCTTGAGGTTATTTTGGAAGTAATAATTCCGTTTTTAATGGCGTTTCTTATTGACAAAGGCGTTGAAAAGGGCAACATGGGTTACATACTGAAAATGGGGGGACTGATTGTTGTATGCTGTGTCCTCTCGCTTGCCTGCGGTGCACTGTCGGGTAAGTATGCTGCAAGGGCTTCTACGGGTTTTGCTAAAAATCTGCGCCATGATATGTACCACAATGTGCAGAATTTTTCTTTCTCAAATATTGACCGTTTCTCAACATCAAGTCTCGTTACAAGAATGACGACTGACGTTTCAAACGTTCAGAATGCATATATGATGATAGTGCGTGTTGCTGTGCGCAGCCCCATGATGATGATATGCGCTATGATAATGTCATTCAGCATAAGCAAAAAACTTGCACTGGTATTTGTCTGCGTACTGCCTTTTCTTGCAGCAGTCATTTTTGGCATTGCGATTAAAGCACATCCTACATTTGAAAGGGTTTTCAAAACCTACGACAAGCTCAACAACGTTGTCGGTGAGAATTTAAGCGGTATCCGTGTGGTTAAGTCTTTCGTGCGTGAAGACTACGAAAAAGAAAAATTCGGAAACATATCGCAGGATATCTATAAAGACTTTACAAAAGCAGAAAAACTGCTTGCATTCAATAACCCTGCTATGATGACGGCATCCTACACTTGTATGCTGCTCGTTTGCTGGCTCGGTGCAAAGATGATTGTAAACTCTGGCGCAACGACCATGACTACGGGTCTTCTCACGAGCTTTATTTCGTATTCCATGCAGATACTTATGAGTCTTATGATGTTCTCTATGGTATTTGTTATGATAATAATTGCTCGTTCATCGGCTGAGCGTATTACAGAGGTGCTTTCGGAAAACAGCGACCTTACAAATCCCGAAAATCCGGTATTTGAAGTTGCAGACGGCTCGGTAAAATTTGAAGACGTCAATTTCTCCTATTCCAAGAAGAAGAAAAAGCCTGCCATATCAGACGTTAATCTTGACATAAAATCGGGTGAGACGATAGGCATAATCGGCGGTACGGGCTCGTCTAAATCGACACTTGTTTCGCTTATTCCGAGACTTTACGACGTTACCGACGGCAGAGTGCTTGTCGGCGGCAGGGATGTTCGTGAATATGACATACAGACACTTCGTGACAGCGTTGCAATGGTGCTCCAGAAAAA
>JAZSCG010000102.1:0-3893 GCA_045602805.1 Feifaniaceae bacterium | reverse complement strand
GAAAATAAGAATCCGCATCTTAGAAATTCGGCAATGGTAATAGGAAATTACAAGATAGGCGGTAAAACGGTCGGTTCAATATGTGTCATAGGTCCGACAAGGCTTGATTACAGCGGTGTAATAGCAAAAATGGAACACTTTACTTTATCGCTCAATGCGGTGCTGGAGGAGAGTTTCAGAAACAATTCAGATATAATGAGAAAACTTTTAGGAGACAGATAAATGGCAGACGAAAAGATTGAAGAGGTTACCGAGGAAGTAACCGAAACGGTAAATTTTGAGCAGCAGCTCAAAGAGGCAAATGAAAAATATATGTATCTTGCGGCAGAGTATGACAACTACCGCAAACGCACCGCAAAGGAAAAGGAAACTATGTATTCTTCGGGCGTTGCAGATACGCTTGAAGCGCTTCTCGCTTTTATAGACGATTTTGAAAGGGCGGTTGCGGCACCCTGTACGGATGAAGCGTATAAAAAAGGTATAGATATGGTATCTGCAAAACTTGCCGATTTTATGGCAAAGCAGGGCATTGAAGAAATAGATACAAGCGGTGAATTTGACCCCGAGGTACACAATGCGGTGCTTCATGAGGAGGATGAATCGCTTCCCGAAAACAGCATTTCTGCAGTTCTTGCAAAGGGCTACAAGGTCAGAGGCAAGGTTGTAAGATGTGCAATGGTTAAAGTTGCTAATTAAAATTTTAGATATTTACGGAGGAAATTATTATGGCAAAGATTATCGGTATTGACTTAGGTACAACAAATTCATGTGTATCCGTTATGGAAGGCGGCGAGCCTGTTGTTATCACAAATGCAGAGGGTGCAAGAACGACTCCCTCGGTAGTTGCATTCTCAAAGACGGGTGAAAGACTCGTAGGTCAGGTTGCAAAGCGTCAGGCTGTTACAAATCCTGAAAAGACGATTATTTCAATCAAAAGACATATGGGTACTGCTCATAAAGAGGATATTGACGGTAAGAAGTATTCTCCCGAAGAAATTTCCGCAATGATACTTACAAAGCTTAAGGCAGATGCAGAAAGCTATCTCGGCACAAAGGTTACACAGGCTGTTATCACAGTTCCGGCTTACTTTAACGACTCACAGCGTCAGGCAACAAAGAATGCGGGTAAGATTGCAGGTCTTGAAGTAATGAGAATTATCAACGAGCCTACTGCTGCCGCACTTGCATACGGCGTTGAAAAAGAGGCTGACGAAAAGATTATGGTTTACGACCTTGGCGGCGGTACTTTCGACGTATCAATTCTCGAAATCAGCGACGGCGTTATTGAAGTTCTTGCGACAAACGGTAACACACGCCTCGGCGGTGACGACTTCGACCAGAGAATCATCGATTACATTCTCTCTGAGTTCAAGGCTTCAAACGGCGTAGATCTTAAGAATGACAAGATGGCAATGCAGAGAATCAAGGAAGCTGCAGAAAAGGCTAAAATCGAGCTTTCAGGCGTTACAAGCGCATCTATCAACCTTCCTTACATCACTGCTGATGCAGAAGGTCCCAAGCATCTTGACATGACTCTTACGAGAGCAAAGTTCAATGAGCTTACTGCTGACCTTGTTGAAGCAACAATGGGCCCCGTTCGTCAGGCAATGAAGGATGCAGGTCTTTCAAACAGCGACATTGCAAAGGTGCTTCTCGTAGGCGGTTCTACAAGAATCCCCGCTGTTCAGGATGCGGTTAAGGCTTATACCGGTAAAGAGCCTTTCAAGGGCATCAACCCCGATGAATGTGTATCAGTCGGTGCGGCTATTCAGGGCGGCGTTCTCGCAGGCGATGTAAAGGACGTTCTTCTTCTTGACGTAACACCCCTTTCGCTCGGTATCGAAACACTCGGCGGCGTATGCACAAAGCTTATCGAAAGAAATACAACTATCCCCACAAAGAAGAGCCAGATTTTCTCAACTGCTGCCGACAATCAGACAGAAGTTACAATCAACGTTCTTCAGGGTGAGCGTGATATGGCATCGGGCAATAAGTCACTTGGCCACTTCAATCTTGACGGCATTATTCCGGCAAAGAGGGGCGTTCCCCAGATTGAAGTTACGTTTGATATTGATGCAAACGGCATCGTAAACGTATCTGCAAAGGATCTCGGCACGGGTAAGGAACAGCATATCACAATCACGGCATCAACAAATCTTACGGATGCAGATATCGAAGCAGCTGTAAAGGATGCTGAAAAGTATGCCGAAGAGGATAAGAAGTTCAAAGAGAATATCGAAACCAAGAATATGGCTGACAATATGGCATTCCAGGCTGAAAAGGTAATCACGGACAACGGTGATAAGCTTTCGGATACGGAAAAGGCTGACCTTCAGGCTATCGTTGACAAACTCAAGGAAACTGCAAAGGGCACAGACTACGAGGCAATGAAGGCACAGACGGAAGAACTTACAAACAAGCTCAACGAGCTTGCACCCAAGTTCTATCAGCAGGAGGCTGCTGCAGGTGCTCAGGATACAGGCGCACAGGGCGGAAACGACGATACAGAATACACAGTAGTTGACGACTAATTAAAAACAAGGTACGGAATTTAACATTCCGTACCCTTGGCATATGAGGGTTTATGGCAGATAAAAGAGATTATTATGAGGTGTTAGGACTGGGCAAAGATGCGTCCGAAGCCGATATAAAAAAAGCATATCGCACAATGGCGAAAAAGTACCACCCCGATATGAATAAAGAGGCGGGTGCCGAAGAAAAATTCAAGGAAGTAAACGAGGCGTATGCCGTGCTTTCCGACCCCGATAAGAAGTCGAGGTATGACCAGTACGGTTTTGCAGGTGTTGACCGCAATTACGGTGGCGGTGCAGGTGGCTTCTCGGGCGGATTTTCGGGCGATTTCGGAGACTTTGGCGACATTTTCTCAAGCTTCTTCGGCGGTGGCGGCGGATTTGGCTCAAGGGCAAGAAGTAACCCCAATGCGCCCAGACGTGGTGAGGATGTGCAGATTACCGAAACTATCAGCTTTGAAGAGGCGGCTTTCGGCGTTAAGAAGCGTGTTGAATACTATCGCATAGAAAACTGTCCCGACTGTCACGGAAGCGGTGCACAGCCCGGCACGGGTGTTGACACCTGTCCCGAATGTAGAGGAAGCGGTGTCGTAACCAACGTTCAGCAGACCATATTCGGTATGACACAGACTCAGTCCGTATGTCACCGTTGCGGCGGCTCGGGTAAGATAATAAAAACGCCCTGTACCAAGTGTAAGGGCAAGGGCAGAATTAAGAAAAAATCAAAGCTTGAGGTTACCATTCCCGCAGGTGTTGACAACGGCAACAGCCTGCCCGTAAGAGGTATGGGTAATATGGGCAAAAACGGCGGCGAAGCAGGCGATTTGTATATCGTTCTTCGTGTTACGCCCCACCGTATTTTTGAAAGACAGGGAAAGAATATTTACTGTGATATCCCCGTTTCCTTCCTTGACCTTATGCTTGGCGGCAAGATAAAGGTGCCGACGCTTGAGGGTGAAGTTGAACATAAACTGCCCGAAGGCACGCAGACTCATACGAGGTTTACGCTTGCAGGAAAGGGTATTGCAGGCATAAATTCAAGGGGCAAGGGCAATCTCTATTTCAGGGTAATTGCGGATACGCCTAAGGATATCACTTCAGCGCAGAAGAAACTTGCGGAAAAACTTGCCGAAAGCTTTGATGATAAGCAGTTTGAACGCAGAAAAAAGTTCAAAGATAAGGTTAAAATATGAAAAAAGTAACTATTTATTCCGACGGTGCGTGCAGCGGTAATCCCGGTGCAGGCGGATACGGCACGATACTCTGCTACGGTTCGGCGAAAAAAGAGGTGTCGGCAGGTTTTTTCAATACAACCAACAACAGAATGGAACTTCTCGGCGCGATAACGGGGCTATCTCTGCT
>JAZSCG010000101.1:0-5333 GCA_045602805.1 Feifaniaceae bacterium | reverse complement strand
TAAAACTTGTCAGACTCTACAAAAGAGGCTACAGTGACGCTGAAAAAATGATCGGCAAAATAAAAGAATTCATATAAAAAGCGGGCGTGTTCACTTAGTGATGAATCGGTTTTGGCTTGTCATTTTCCGTTAATACTTCATAAAAAAATTCCGTAATACACAAAGTATTGCGGAATTTTTATTATTTTGTCTAAACGAAAAATCTCTAACCCAAAACTGCTTGAGCACTACAAAAAGCATTATTTTGGATGAAGAACAAGACAAAAGACCTCCATATCCGTCAGGATTATGGAGGTCTTTTAACAAAGTTATACGCCCAAATTATGCTTTTTGAGCGAATAATCCCTAAGCGAACACGCCCAGGGCAATCCGAAGATGCCTTGTTTTTTTATCTTGATGATACGTAATTAAGCGGGTTTTTGGTGTTGCCGTGTAAGCGTACTTCAAAGTGCAGATGACTTCCCGTACTGTTTCCGGTACTGCCGACCTTACCGATTACATCACCCTTGTTGACCTGTTGTCCTTTCTTGACACTCAGCGCCGAACAGTGAGCGTAGTAGGTTGAGTAGCCGTTTCCGTGGTCAATTTTAATGAGCAGGCCGTAGCCGCCGCTTCTTCCTGCAAACGTAACTGTACCGCCGTCAGCCGCATATATCTTTGTACCTGTCGGACGTGCAATGTCTATACCCGTATGGAAGCCCGAACGTCTGTAACCGTAATAGGATGTGATTGAACCGCCGACTACGGGACGTTTGAACTTGCCCGTTGTGACAGAAACCTTTGTGCCGTAGTGCTCTATCTGTTTAACAGGTTCGCTTACCACGGTTTTTGATATGGTAGCACGGCTTACTTCCTTGCCGTCTATTATATAGACTTCGTCTACAACCTTCGTAACACCCTTGGCGCCCTTCTGCACGACTTTAGTTGCCCCTTTTGTGAGGGAAGAGTCGGGAAGACGCTCTGTTTTATATGACTGATAGGTTTTGTATTCTTCATTCTGAACAACCTTTACCGAGATAGGCATACCCATTGCTTTGGCATTCGGATTAGCACTGAGCGCCTCATAAATCTTGGTCTCGTTAAAGTTTGAAAGAAGCTCCTTTGTAATATTTTTATCCGAAGTTGATGCAGCTATCGGCGAGACAATTTTCTGTATAAATTCGTCCTCAGGATTTGTTTGCACCGCCGTTGCCGATACATAAGTGGGCTGTACCGTTACGTCCTGAATAAAAGCAACGGTACGCTCATCCCCGTCGGCAGCATTTTTGCCTGTACCTTCAAGGTAGGCGGTCTTCAGACCGTCAAGCAGACCGTTGAGAGTTTCTTTCGAGGAATTGGTCATAACCAGATTGCCGTCGACATAAAGACCGTAACTCTGTACAATCTGATCATCAGCTTCCTTGAGGAGTCTGTCACGGATAGTTTCTTCTTCGTCCGTCAGAGACGGGCCGTATGCAACCGTCGCACGAAGCGATGAGTTATAATCGGGTTTATATTCTTTTCCGGTCAGCGACTGTACATAGTTTGCCACATAGGATTCAATGTTGTGAAAATCCTGCGGTTCCTCCACAGTTGCAATGACATCACCGTTTATAACTACGTTAAAAGCGGATATATAGTCCTGAAGTCTTATTACAAACACTGTGGCAGAGCACATTATAACGACGGGAATCAAAAATGCCGTTACACGCTTTGCGGCGATAAGAGCATATTTCTTTTTCGCCTTTGGTGAAAGCGTATCCTCAAAAACAGATGCGGAAGCACCGGTGAGCATAGATAAAATACGATGAAACGTATTTCTGATTGAGTGTGAAAAAAACTGTGGAAGATTGTCCTTGGGAAGAACGGGACCGAGATATTTGAAAAGGCTGCGCAGACCGGTTATTCTGTACAGTTTTTTCAAAACAAAAACCGTGCCGTTATAGGCGTAGCAGCCGACAGTATATAGAAAAATCGCAATGCGGTTGAGTATCTTAAAAAATACATTTGACTTACTTTGCGTTTCCTGCATAAAAGCCCTCCTCTTTACAGATTGTCGTCCGACCTATATATTTTACCTCAAATGTCGCACTATGTCAAATTAACAAAGAGTAAATAGAAATAATTAGCAAAGAGATTGCTATAATGTTGACTTTTAAAAATTCTAATGATATGATAAACAAAACAATTGATACGAGGAGCTACTTATGGACGTAAAAAAACTATCTCTTGAAGACAGAGCGGCTATGTGTAACGGTGTAGGTTACTGGTATACACAGGCTGTCGAAGGGCTTGACAGCATAATGATGTCAGACGGCCCGCATGGTCTTCGTAAGGAAAACCGTGATGAAGAAAAAGGTACTGTTGAAAGGGTAAAGGCAACCTGTTTCCCCTCTGCGGCAGGCCTTGCATGCTCGTGGAATGAAGAACTTATAGGCGAAGTGGGAAAGACACTTGCAAAAGAAGCAAAGGCAGAACAGGTAAGCGTAATTCTCGGACCGGGCGTTAATATGAAGCGTTCACCGCTTTGCGGAAGAAACTTTGAATATTTTTCAGAGGATCCGTATCTCGCAGGTAAACTTGCAACGGCTTACGTAAACGGCGTGCAGGGCGAGGGTGTCGGCACAAGCCTTAAGCATTTTGCGGTGAATTCACAGGAGACAAGAAGATTTACAATAGATGAAGTCGTGTCGGAGAGAGCACTTCGTGAGACGTATCTTCCTGCGTTTGAAATGGTTGTCAAGGAAGCACAGCCGAAGACCATAATGGCAAGTTACAATAAAATCAACGGTGTGCATGCCTGTGAGAACAAGTGGCTTCTTACAGACGTTCTCCGTAAGGAGTGGGGCTTTAAAGGTCTCGTTACGAGTGACTGGAAGGCAGTTACCGACATAGGTAAGGCACTTGAAGCAGGCTGCGATATCACGATGCCCGCAACAAAAGGCGAGTTCCCCAGACGTATTGTACAGATGGTTAAAGAGGGCACTCTTGATGAAAAATACGTAAATGAATCAGCACAGAGAGTGGCTGATCTTGCAGAGTGGGGTCTTTCTACCGTAGATAAAAATGCAACGTACGACAGAGATGAAAACCATGCAGTTGCGGCAGATATCGCAAGAGAATGTATGGTGCTTCTCAAGAATGACGGTATGCTTCCTCTTAAAAAAGGTGAAAGCGTTGCGATAATCGGTGGTTTCGCAAGAAATCCCAGATTCCAGGGCGGCGGCTCAAGCCACGTTGAAACGACGAAGGTAGATGACATATTTGAAAACTTTGAGCAGATAGGCGGTGGCGAGCTCGTTTATGCACAGGGATATCCCGAGGATACCGATCAGCCGGATGATGCACTTATAGCAGAGGCTGTAGAAGCAGCAAAGAAATGCGGTAAGGCAATAATCTTTTCCGGTCTGCCCGACAGTTATGAATCAGAGGGATATGACAGAACGCATATGAGAATGCCCGAGTCTCACAACAGACTCATTGAAGAAGTTGCAAAGGTTTGTCCCGATACTGCAGTTGTATTTTCAGCAGGTTCACCTGCTGAAATGCCGTGGATAAGCAGCGTAAATGCTCTTCTTCACTCATATCTCGGCGGTCAGGCACTCGGAAAGGCGATTGCAGAGATAGTTTACGGCGATATAAATCCCAGCGGTAAACTTGCTGAAACACATCCGATAAAGCTCAAGGACAATCCTACATACGGCTTCTATCCCGGTGATCTGGAAACAAGTGTGCATTCTGAGGATATATATATCGGTTATCGCTGGTATGAGAAAAAGGAGATTCCCGTAAACTTCCCCTTCGGCTTCGGTCTTTCATACACTAAGTACGAATATGAAAGCATTTCTGTTGACAAAACGGAAATGACGGATGAGGATACACTTACGGTAACCGTTAAAGTAAAGAACGTAGGCAAGCGTGACGGTAAAGAGGTTGTTGAGCTTTACACGGCGGCACCTGAAAATGCGGTTGAACTTCGTCCCGTAAAAGAACTCAAGGGCTTTAAAAAGGTATTCATAAAAGCAGGCGAGAGTGCAGAAGTAACGTTTACACTTTCAAAGCGTTCATTTGCATTCTGGGATGTTCACGAACATATGTGGAGAGTGCCCACAGGCAAGTATAAGATTCTTGTCGGCTCATCATCTGTTGACGTACCGCTCGCATCAGAGGTAAATATTGAAGAAAAGAATCCTCCTTGCCATCCCATCACACTCGAAACAACGTTCGGAAAACTTATAAGAAACAGTTCTTACAAAGATATCGTTGAAGACGTTGTAGGTGCATTCGGTTCACAAAATGCTGTCCGCATACTGACGTCAGAGGAAGCAAAGGCTGACCCCGTATACACGCATTATCAGAATCATACGCCCAGAAGGTCATTCTACACAGGATATACTTATGAGTATATTGAAGATGTCATTGAAAAGGCAAACAAAAAACTTGGATTTTAAACTTGGGCGTGTTGCTCAGGGCTGAATCGGTTCCCGCTTGACCTTTTCCGCTAATACTTTATAAAAAATTCCGTAATATTAAATAAAAGAAGCAGAGTCAACAACTGTTGACTCTGCTTCTTTTGTTATGCAATTAAAAAACAACTTACATAAATCTTCGTATTTGCTGATAATAAGTACGGAATCTTCGAGTCTGTCGGATACTTCGGGACAACCGAAAACGCCTGCTACTATACATCGGTCACCGTATTTATACGCTGAAAGCAGGTTGCAGCCTGCCGCACTTGTTCTTCCTGATTTCAGACCGTATGCATTTTTGACATAATACTCTGAATTCGGGTTTACCAGCAGATTGACATTATAAACTGTTATACTGTCTCCGTCGGCAAATTTGATAAGTGCTCTGTGCATTGAAACGGTATCGGCAATAACCGCATTTTCAAGTGCAAGTTTTGCAATTTGTATGTATGATTCGAGAGATATATAATGGTCGTCATCGTGAAAACCGTCAACTGTGACGAAATGGGTGTTCTGAAGTTCAAGTGTCTCTGCAACGGCATTCATTTCGTTTACAAACACCAAAAGGGCATCTTTTGGAGAAAGGGAATAGTCGTTTGCTATTTTTCGGCCCGCATTTATTGCCAGCGTATATGCTGCATCGCCGCCGCTGGGCAGCAATAGGCAACGTATAAGCATTTCTGTTGTCAGGGTGTTTCCTTTTTTAAGACCTGCAACAGATGCACCGCTTTCGACGAGGTCAAGTTCATCACCGACCGTGATATATGTATCAGCATCAAGATGGGACAGGGCAACATATGCGGTAAAAAGCTTTGTTATGCTGGCGGGATACACTTTTTCCTTAAGGTCTCCCTGCAGATAGATATATCTTTCTGCCGTACAATC
>JAZSCG010000100.1:0-2622 GCA_045602805.1 Feifaniaceae bacterium | reverse complement strand
ACAATAGCCGCCTCTGCACCGAAAATATCTCTGTAAAGCGCATCTGCTGCATCCCTGCCCTTGTCATCATATCCATAACCGGTAGTTGTATTAAAATGTGTTTCACTTATTCTGTTTTTAATAAATGCCGCCAGTACCTTTTGATTGTTATAACGGGCGATTCTTTCAACTCTGTCAAAAGCAGATACACAATCTGCATAAGCTTTATTGGCAAGCGTTGTAATTTCATTTGTGAAACCGAAATCTGTAATAAAATCCATTAAATAATCCTCTTACATTTGAGACAATCCTCAAAACCTATATGCTTATAAACTCTACCAGCAATTTCAGTCTTATATGATATCCAAACTGAAAATCCTTCGTTTGTTAGTGATTTACAAAGCTCACTGACAAGCCCTTTTGCTATACCCATATTTCTGTATTCAGGATCCGTTGCAACACCACCTAGAAACGCAAGCGGATGCATTTCATACATAGAAGATGCCGTACAAACAGGCTTATCCCCGTCATACGCTATATAGGAACGGCCTTTGAGCTCTGAAATTGCTTCCCTGCGAACAATATAATACTCATCAAACGATACATTAATCATTCCGCTTTTTTCGAGAAGCGAATATACACACCTTAAATCACGTATGCCGTCAGTCTGTTTGAAAGCATATTTACAGGGAAATTCTTTTGGTGCGCTACTGAGTTTTGCTATATAATAATTTTCAGAATCAGCATTTTCAAAATAAGGAAGCAGTCTGTCGATATCCTCCACCGTTCCGTTGATTTCAGAAACAGCACCGTTAAACTTAAAGAACATTACAAGTTCTTCAATATCTGTCTTGTCTGACAGCGTTACATAAGCTGATGACCCTTGAGAAAGAATGACCGTATCAACAACACCGTCATTTTCAGATATATGGCACTCATAGGCATAATTTTTCTTATTGACTACATTAGTCTGAAAAATGATAAGCTGCTGCGGGTTACCCTTTATAAAATCAAGAATTTTGACAACATCGCCCGATTTATAACTTCTGATCAAAATTGCCACCTCCCCATAATAGTTTCATTATACCAAAGCATATTGTTAAATTCAATTAATATTTGACATATATTATTTATTATATTAAAATATCTACTGCGAGTAAATTGAATGGTCGCGCAGTAGTATTACTGTGAGGAAAGTCCGGGCTTCATAGGGCAGGATTATGGATAACGTCCACCGAAGGTGACTTTAGGGAAAGTGCAACAGAAATTATACCGCCTGCTTAGCAGGTAAGGATGAAACGGCGAGGTAAGAGCTCACCGGTGTGCAGGTGACTGCACAGCCTTGTAAACCCAATCCGAAGCAACGCCAGACCGACAGACACATTTGCCCGATGTATTGTCGACGTGGCGGCTTGAGCGGCGTGGTAACATGCCGTCGAGATAGATGATCATTCACGACAGAACCCGGCTTACAGATTTACTCGCATTTTATTTTTACGGAGGATAGAAATGTCATTATCCGATATAAAACAACAGTGTGAAAATTGCACAAAATGCGTACTCTGTCAGACGAGAACAAATATTGTTTTCGGTGACGGAAATGAAAACGCAAAATTGATGTTTGTAGGTGAAGCACCGGGTAAAAATGAGGACCTTCAAGGAATCCCGTTTGTAGGTGCTGCAGGCAAGCTTCTGAACAAATATCTTGATGCCGTAGGCATTCCGAGAGAAGCAGTTTATATAGCAAATATTCTCAAGTGCAGACCGCCTCAAAACCGTGACCCACTGCCCGAAGAAGAAGATTCTTGCATTCCCTATCTTGACGCACAGATTGAAGAAATTAAGCCTGCAATGATTATTTGTCTTGGCAGAATAGCAGCAAAACGCCTTATCAAGAGTGATTTTGCAATTACTAAAGAACGCGGTCAGTGGTTTGAGCGCAACGGTTACAGAATAATGGCAATATACCACCCTGCCGCTCTTATTTATGATAACAACAAAAAAGAAGTTACATATGACGACTTCAAAATGCTTAAAGCAGAATACGACAAATTATAAAAGGTATGCACGTTCCGTGCATACCTTTTATTGCAATTATTTATCATGGATATATTTTTAAACTTGTATACCTCTCTTATAATTAGTGTACGATTTATATTTATCTAATCATATCCATAAATTCGTCAAGAGATATTACCGGGACTCCAAGTTTATTTGCTTTATCAAGCTTGCTGCCTGCAGCTTCACCCGCAAGAAGATAACTCGTTTTTTTACTGACACTTCCCGAAACCTTACCGCCGTTCTTCTCGATAAGCGCTACCGCCTCTTCTCTTTTCATACCGTCAAGCGTTCCTGTTATAACAAAGATAAGACCGCTTAACTTACCATCGGTCACACTCGTTATTTCAGATACAAAATTTACGCCGGCATTTTTAAGTTTTTCAATGATTTTAATATTGTTTTCATCTGCAAAATAATCCTTAATTGCTCTTGCCGTAATTTCACAGACGTCTTGAGTTTCTGTAAGGCTTTCAAGAGAAGCGTTAGCAAGTTCGTCAATACCCGAAAAAGCCTTCATAAGTGTCTTTGCTGCAGTTTTTCCGACGTTAGGAATACCAAGTCCTGCAAGCAGTTTTTCAGGGC
>JAZSCG010000099.1:0-1950 GCA_045602805.1 Feifaniaceae bacterium | reverse complement strand
CTCTTGATAGTGATCCTTAACGCAGTAATGGGCGTATACCAGGAAGGAAAGGCTGAAAAAGCACTTGACGCGCTCAAGAATATGTCAGCTCCCCACGCGAGAGTCATCCGCGACGGAGAGGTAAAGATAATCGACGCATCCGAGCCCGTACCCGGAGATATCATCAAGCTTGAAGCGGGCGATTTCGTTCCCGCCGACGCCCGCCTTATCCACAGCGTCAGCCTCAAGAGCGAGGAATCTGCTCTTACGGGTGAATCCGTTCCTTCCGAAAAAGATGCAAATGCGGTAGTTGCTGAAAATGCAGGTGTGGGCGACCGTACAAATATGGTATTTTCAGGATGCTCAGTTACTTACGGTACTGCAACTGCAGTTGTTACGGGTACGGGTATGGATACCGAAATGGGTAAGATTGCAAACCTTCTCGACAATGAAAGTGAAGGTCAGACACCTCTTCAGGAAAAGCTTACTCAACTTGGTAAATATCTCGGCGTTATCGCACTCGTTGCGTGTGCAATCGTATTCGTTGAGGGTATTGTAAACGACATTCCGCCTCTTGAAATATTCATGACAGCGGTTTCACTTGCGGTTTCAGCTATCCCCGAGGGTCTTCCGGCAATTGTTACAATCATTCTTTCAATCGGCGTTCAGCGTATGGTTAAGAAAAATGCAATCATCCGCCGTCTGCCTGCGGTTGAAACGGTCGGCAGTGGTTGCGTAATCTGCGCGGATAAGACGGGTACGCTTACACAGAACCGTATGACACTCGTCAAGGCTTACCTTGATAACGGTGAAAGAGAAGACATTTCAACCGACAACGGTGACAGTATAAAGACACTTCTCAGATATGCAACGCTCTGCTGTGACGGCTCTGTCGTGTTCCACGGCAAGGAAGAACAGCATATCGGTGACCCCACTGAAACGGCTATCGTGCTTGCTGCACATAAGAACGGTATGCCTAAGGACGAACTCAACAAGTCGTACCCCAGACTTGCTGAAATCCCCTTTGACTCTGACCGTAAGCTTATGACAACAGTCAATAAGATAGATGGTAAGAATATCGTCATCGTAAAGGGTGCGTTTGACGTTATGGCATCACGCTGCATTGCAGGTGATATCGAAGCCGCAAAGGTTGTAAACGATGAAATGAGTTCATCTGCACTCCGTGTACTTGCGGTTGCATATAAGGAAATTGATGAGGTTCCTGCAGAACCCACGTCGGAAGACCTTGAAAAAGACCTTATCTTTATGGGTCTTGTAGGTATGATAGACCCGCCCCGTCCCGAAGCAAAGGATGCCGTTGCGGTATGCCGTAAGGCAGGCATCAAGCCCGTTATGATTACGGGTGACCACGTTGTTACTGCTTCAGCCATTGCTAAGGAAATCGGCATTCTCGAAGAGGGTGACAAGGCTATCACGGGTGCTCAGCTTGACGCTATGACGGATTCTGAACTTGATGCACAGGTTGAGGATATTTCTGTATATGCGAGAGTATCGCCCGAAAATAAAATCCGTATCGTCAAGGCTTGGCAGAGAAAAGAAAAGGTTGTATCCATGACGGGTGACGGTGTTAACGACGCACCTGCACTCAAGGCTGCCGACATCGGCTGTGCAATGGGTATCACGGGTACTGACGTTGCCAAGGGTGCAGCGGATATGACGCTTACTGATGATAACTTTGCAACGATAGTTGACGCCGTACGTGAAGGCCGTGGCATCTACGCAAACATCAAAAAGGTTGTAGGCTTCTTACTCGGTACAAACATCGGTGAAATCATTACTGTATTTGTTGCTATGCTTTTGTGGCACAAGTCACCGCTCGTTTCAATGCAGCTTCTGTGGATTAACCTTGTAACAGACAGTTTACCGGCTATTGCACTCGGTATGGAAGACGTTGAAAACGACGTTATGGACAAAAATCCCAAGCCCAAGAAGGAAGGTCTTTTTGCAAAC
>JAZSCG010000098.1:0-27942 GCA_045602805.1 Feifaniaceae bacterium | reverse complement strand
AAAGAAAAAGCACTTGAAGCACTTCCGGAGGCTCAGGGAAGAAAGATAAGGCGGTTTTTCTTTTCAAATGCAGAAGAAGTTACAACAGATTCGCAGGGAAGAATAATAATTCCGTCACGTCTCAGAGAATATGCCGGACTGAAAAAAGAGGTTTTCATCACAGGTGCCGGAAACAAAGCTGAAATCTGGAGTGCGGAAAACTGGAATAAACTTGGAGAAGAACTTTCTAACAGTGAAATTGAACAAGCAATGCTTGAATTGGGCTTTTAAAAGATGAGTGAATTGATACATATTCCCGTATTGGCGGATGAATGCATTGATGGTCTTAACATAAAACCTGACGGTATATATGTTGATGGAACACTTGGAGGCGCAGGACATTCCTCGCTTATATGTGAAAAACTGTCACAAAGCGGCAGGCTTATAGGAATTGACCGTGATAAATATGCAATAGGCAGGGCAACAGAACGCCTTGCGCAATACAAAGATAAGGTTACTTTAGTAAACAGCAACTATTCAAACATTAAAAATGTGTTGAATGAACTTGGAATTGAAGAAATCGACGGTATGCTTCTTGATTTGGGTGTTTCTTCATTCCAGCTTGATGATGCAGACAGAGGCTTTTCCTACCGATTTTCTTCTCCCTTGGATATGAGAATGTCCGGGGGAGAGGGAATGTCGGCCAAGGAAGTAGTCAACCGATATTCAGAAAAGGAACTTGCACGCATACTGTATGAGTACGGAGAAGAAAGATACTCAAGACAGATAGCGGCGAACATCTGTAAAAAAAGAGCAGAAAAAGAAATTGAAACAACGGATGAACTTGTTGAAATAATAAGAAACTCGATGCCTGCCAAGGCACTCAGAGACGGACATCCGGCAAAAAGAAGTTTTCAGGCAATCCGCATAGAAGTAAATAACGAACTTGGGGTTATCGAGGATACAATAAATGATGCAATAAGTGCATTAAAACCCGGAGGCAGACTTGTTATAATAACATTCCATTCGCTTGAAGACAGAATAGTAAAAAATGCATATGCAAAAGCGGCACAGGGATGCACTTGTCCCAGAGAATTTCCGATATGTGTATGCGGTAATAAACCTAAGGTCAAAATTCTGACAAAGAAGCCGATTTTGCCTTCTGAAAAGGAACTTTCCATGAATTCCCGTTCGGCAAGTGCAAAACTAAGGATATGTGAGAAAATTTAAAGGAGATTTAAAATGAGCAGTTACAGAAATGACAGCACAGCATATGATTTGAATATGTTTGACCCCGCTGTTAGGAGCAGTGCAATGCGTGACACTATGGTTGTCGCACACAACAGAAAATCTGTATATGCAAGAAAAAATGCTGCATCAAACATCATGCTTGCAATTATAATATCAGCGCTCTTTGTAGTGTTGATAGGCAGTCATTCAATGCTCAATGAAGTTACAACGCAGGTAAGTAAAGCAAAAAAAGAATATGCTACACTTCTTGAAGAGTCGGACAAGCTGAATGTTCAGCTTGAATCAAAGATAAATCTTGCCTCCATAGAACAGACGGCTATAAGTACATACGGTATGGTAAAAGCCGATCAGGATGATATCCAGTATATAAGTTTTATGGGTGAAGATGAGGCAAAAGTGTTAAAGGATGAAAATGCCATAGAAACTTTTTTCTCAAATTTATTTGTAGATATTTCTTTTTATAAATAAATATAGTACAATTATATAGAGAGATTTAAAAAGTGAGAGTGTAGATTAGTCTAAACTCTCATTTTGCAGTTATATTATAGTATAGGCGGTGATTTTAATGGCTAACGGTATTCCGGCAAAACAAAAGAGAAGAATGAAACAGGTGATGTTTATTTTTCTTTTGATATGCTTGCCTGTACTTGTTTTCAGTGTTTTTAATATTTCGGTTATAAATCATGGAAAATATGAATCGATGGCAATAAATCAGCAGACAAGTGATTCGATAATAAATGCCAGACGAGGTACTATTCTTGATAGAAGCGGCAACGAACTTGCTGTCAGCGCAACTGCTGAAACCGTAACTATTAATCCTAAAGCGATAAATAAAAAAGATGATACGGAAGCTGTTGCCATTGCAAAGGGTCTTTCGGAAATACTTGGTCTGGATTATGATTCGGTTTACAAAAAGACGCAGGCTAACACTTTCTATCAGCTTATAAAGAGAACTGTTACCGAAGAAGAAGCAAAAGCGGTAAGAGAATTAAAGATAGAACTTGATACAGATGCTATAATTCTGGTTGAGGATACGAAACGCTATTATCCCAACGGTTCACTTGCATCTACTGTTATTGGATTTTGTAATGTTGACGGTGACGGTATTGAGGGGATAGAGGCGTACTATAATGATGTTCTTAAGGGCACCAGCGGCAGAGTGGTTACGGCAAAGGATGCTGTGGGCAGCGAGCTCCCTTATGAATATGAAACTTATGTAGAAAGTGAGGATGGATACGATCTTGTCCTGACGATAGATTCTACGATTCAGTATTATACCGACAAATATCTTGAACAGGCGCTTGTTGATTCGAAGGTTATGAATAAAGCAACGGCAATAGTGATGGATGTCAATACGGGCGAGATACTTGCGATGTCAACCAAGCCGGATTATGACCTTAACAGCCCCAGAACTATAACGGATGCAGATGATCTTGCGTATCTTGAAACGCTCAGCGGTGAAGAATATTCGGCAGCTCAGCTTGAAGCGTGGCAGAAGATGTGGAGAAATAAAGCCATAAGCGATACATATGAGCCGGGTTCTGTATTTAAGGTTATAACTTCGGCAATGGCACTTGAAGATGGAACGGTTTCACTATCCAACTCGTTTGATTGTGCAGGAAGAACCGTTGTCAACGGAACTACCATTAAATGTTGGAAAACAGCAGGTCACGGTCACCAGTCATTTCAGGAGGCGCTTGATAATTCCTGTAACTGTGCATTTATGGCGATATCTTCACAAATAGGTTCACCGTCATTTTACAATTATATGACGGCGTTTGGTTTCAGGGAAAAAACAGGTATTGATTTAAACGGAGAAAGTTCATCAATTCTTCACGACAGAACGGTCATTGAAAATCCGATAACACTTGCAGTTGCATCTTTCGGGCAGACATTTAAAGTTACGCCTATCCAAATGATAACAGCAATTTGTGCAGCAGTTAACGGTGGTAATCTGCTTGAGCCGCATATCGTAAAAGAAATAAGAGATAATGAAGGAAATGTAATAAAATCTGTCGGAACGACAGTAAAACGCCAGGTAATTTCGGAAGAAACATCCGAAACAATAGCGGCAATGATGGAGCATGTTGTTGAGGACGGTACGGGTAAAAATGCTTATATAAAGGGATACCGTGTCGGAGGAAAAACGGCAACATCGGAAAAGAGAGACCAGGCAGACGAATTCGGAAATACAACAGCATATGCGGTATCGTTCATGGGAATAGCCCCCTCGGATGATCCGCAGATTGCAGTTCTTGTAATTCTTGATGAACCTGATACGCCTACGGTTTCCGGCGGTGCACAGGCAGGACCTGTTGTAAGAAACATACTTGAAGCGGCATTGCCGTATCTTGGAATAACACCCGAATATACCGCAGAAGAACTTGCAAGTATGGCACACACGGTAGAAAATTATGTGGGTATGACTGTTGAACAGGCTCAGAGTACGGCAAAATCGGCGGGGTATACACTGAGAATGATAGGTACAGGTACAAATATCACTGCGCAGATGCCAAGAAGCGGTGTCAGTCTGAATACCGGTGGTTTATTAGTTCTTTATACAGATGACAGTGCTATACAACGTGTAAGTGTCCCTGATCTTACGGGACTTACTGTAAGCCAGGCAACGGCACTGCTTAATTCCTCGACTTTAAACATCCAACTCAACGGAAATTATATGGATGCATCGGAAGCAATAGCGATTTCACAGTCTGTCACAACAGGTACAGAGGTCGAAAAAGGTTCTGTAATTACAGTTACATTCTACAATCCAAACATCAGGGACGATTAGTTCGAAAACGGAGGGGACAAATGAGACTCTTAGAACTTGTAAATAATGTTGATATAATAAGAAACGATGTCGGTGACATAGATGTAACCGAAATAGTATATGACAGCAGAAAGGTAACGCCGGGATGCGTATTTGTTGCTATTTCCGGTGTCGGAACAGACGCACATAAATTTGTGCAGGATGCATTGTCAAAAGGTGCTAAATGTGCTGTTGTTGAAAAAGACGGTTATCCTAATTCAGTGCTTGTTAAAGATACAAGAAAGGCACTTGCAATTATGTGCGGCAACTTCTATGGCAATCCCTCGAAAAGTTTTAAACTTATAGGGGTAACCGGCACTAACGGAAAAACAACTTCAACATATCTTATCAAGCATATTCTTGAAGCGTGCGGTTATAAGGTGGGACTTATAGGCACTATTCAGAATATGGTCGGGGATAGAGTGATGGAGACAAGTTACACTACTCCCGAACCGTTACAATTACAGCAACTGTTTAAAATATTTGCAGAAGAAAATGTTGATTATGCGGTAATGGAGGTTTCTTCACATTCTCTTGCACAGGAACGTGTTGCAGGTCTTGAGTTTGAAGTCAGTATATTTACAAATCTTACACAAGATCATCTTGATTACCACAAGACGATGGATAACTACATGCTTGCAAAGGCAAAGTTGTTTTCGGTATCAAAAACAGGTGTTTTCAACATTGATGACAAGTATGCTGAAGAAATTATGAAAACAGTTACCTGCAAGAAAATCACATATTCCGCAACGGACAGTAAGGCGGATTATTATTCCGTCGGTGCAGAGTTTGAACCTACGGGAGTAAAATATCATATGTGTTCTCCTTGCGGTGAATATCAGGTGAAAATAAATATACCGGGCAAGTTCACTGTTTACAATTCACTCGGTGTTATTGCTGCATGCAGTCAATTAGGTGTTTCTGCCGAGAAAATAGTTTCATCCATATCGGAGAGTGCCGGCGTAAAAGGCAGGGTAGAAGTTGTGCCGACAAAAGGTGATTACACAGTGCTTATTGATTATGCACATACTCCTGATGCGATAGAAAATGTACTCTCTACCGTTCGTGAAGTGTCAAAAGGCCGTGTGGTGGTGCTTTTTGGATGCGGCGGTGACAGGGATCGAACAAAACGTCCTAAAATGGGTCGTGCGGCATTTTCACTTGCTGATTTCTGTATAGTTACATCAGATAATCCCAGAAGTGAAGACCCTGATGCGATAATTAAGGATATAATGGAGGGGGTTAAAGACATGGATACCCCATATACCGTTATATCAAACAGAAAAGAAGCAATAGAATACGCAATAAAAAATGCGAAAAAAGACGATATTATCGTTCTTGCCGGTAAAGGTCATGAAACATATCAAATACTGGCTGACAAAACAATACATTTTGATGAGCGTGAAGTTATTGCGGATATTTACATGAATACGGAGGCGTAATTATGAAGTATATTGAATATTTTGTTCCTGCAGTATTAGCCTTTGTATTTACAACGATACTTGCAAAGCTAATGATACCTTTCTTGCATCGACTTAAATTTGGTCAGAGTATCAGGGAAGAGGGGCCTAAATGGCATAAGTCAAAATCGGGAACTCCGACAATGGGAGGTATTATATTTATAATTCCCGCCGTTGTTGCAGCACTTTGCGGTGCAGCTGTATTTTCCGATAGAAACAAAGCATATGTAATTATGGCAACAGCACTTTCTTTCGGTATAGTGGGATTTGCAGATGACTACATTAAAGTCGTAAAGAAACGCAATCTCGGTCTTACATCAAAACAAAAGATGGTTCTGCAGATAATATGTACCGTGGCGTTTCTTGCTTCGATAACATTAAGCAGAGATATAAGCACAGAACTGTATATCCCGTTTGCAGGACTCAGAATAGAACTCGGAGTATTCTATTATTTGTTTGCAGTTTTTGCAATAACGGCTATGGTAAATGCAGTCAATCTTACTGACGGAATAGACGGTCTGGCAACAGGTGTAACGATAGTCGCATTGACTGCTCTTACGGTATTTGCTCTTATTGTTGGGCAGAAAAGTATTGCTCTTTCGATGATTGTACTTGCAACATCACTTTGCGGTTTTTTTATATTCAACAAAAACCCTGCCAAAGTATTTATGGGTGATACAGGATCACTTTTTCTCGGCGGATTTATAGCCGCTTGTGTATTTGAGATGAATGTTCCGATACTGTTTCTCTTTGTTGGCTTTATGTACACGGTAGAAACGGTTTCTGTCAGTCTTCAGGTGCTTTATTTTAAAGTGACACACGGAAAAAGACTGTTTAAAATGTCGCCGATACATCATCATTTTGAACTCAGTGGATGGAACGAAAATAAAATTGTCGCAGTATTTACCACTATAACGGCTGTTATGTCATTAATAGGTGTTATAGGCTTTATGAACTATATGTCTGTTTGATTTCGGAGAAGAATATGTCTGGAAAAAATGCAAAAAACAGAATAAATGAAAGAAGTATGTATGGCAAGACAGGAATAGACATACATCTGTTTGTGATAGTTGTGCTCCTGCTTCTTTTAGGACTTATAGCAATGTATACTTCGAGTTATGCAAGTGCTTATTATAAGTATGGAAACAGTTATCATTACGTAATAAATCAGTTTATATATTCTGTTGTGGGGCTTATTGCAATGCTTGCTATCAGTAAGTTTCTCACCATAAAATTGCTTAAAAAACTCACACCGCTTGCATATGTGGCTTCAATAGTACTTCTTTTGCTTGTTCCGTTTATCGGTGTAGTACGTAACGGTGCCAAAAGATGGCTTGAGGTAGGACCTATTTCGGTGCAACCGTCAGAGATAGGTAAGATAGCACTCGTTCTTATGATGTCGCTTGTTATAGTTAACCTCGGACCGAAAAAAATGGGCACACTTAAATTCGGTGTCATAGGAATGGGACTGGTAATGCTTCCGATTGTGGGATTGGTTCTTATTGAAAAGCATTTGTCAGCTACAATTATTTTATGTCTTATAGCCGCTGTGCTTATGTATGTCGGAGGAACAAAACCCAGGTATTTTCTTATTGTGGCATGTGCAGGTGTCGCACTTGTAGGAATTGTTCTTTTAGTCGCACCGTATACAATGTCTCGTGTACAGATATGGTTTGATCCGTGGAAGGACAGTTTAGGTAAGGGATATCAGACGATTCAGTCCTTGCTGGCAATAGGCTCCGGCGGTCTATTTGGTGTCGGACTTGGACAGAGCAGGCAGAAACATATGTATATACCTGAACCGCAGAATGACTTTATTTTCTCTATCTGGTGTGAGGAACTTGGTTTTGTGGGTGCACTTATAGTAATACTTTTATTTGCACTTCTTATTTGGCGCGGAATAGTTATTGCAATGAGAGCGCCTGATAAATTTTCAGGACTCGTGGTAATAGGCCTTATAGCAAAACTTGCCTGGCAGGTTATATTTAATATCGGTGTTGTTACAAACACTGTTCCCAATACGGGTATATCACTTCCGTTTTTCAGTTACGGAGGAACGGCACTGATATTACAGTTATGCGAAATGGGTATAATACTTGCTATTTCAAAATATTCCGTAATCACTAAGGAGTAAACAGTATGCGAATCGTGTTTGCGGGTGGTGGCACAGCAGGACATATTAATCCTGCTATAGCTATTGCTCAGTTTATTAAATCGAGACATCCCGATGCGGATATTCATTTTGTCGGGAACAAAGACAGTCTTGAAGAACGTATTGTGAAGCAAAAAGGCTTTACATTCCACGTTATTCAGGTAAGCGGTCTGAAAAGAAGCGTCTCTCTTGAAAATATCAAGATAATAGGAAAAGCAATAAAAGCAACGGGTGAGTGTAAAAAACTTCTAAAGGAAATCAAACCCGATATTGCAGTCGGAACAGGAGGTTATGTCAGTTTTCCTCTTATAAACGCTGCAGCAACTATGGGTATTCCTACTGCTATCCATGAACAGAATGCTTTTCCCGGGGTAACCAGCAGAATGCTTGCTAAAAAAGTTGACAGGGTAATGATAAGCTTTGCAGACAGTGCAAGCCGTTTTGCCAAAAATGCAAAAACCGTACTTGTGGGAAACCCCATAAGGGAAGAATTTGTTTTTGCAGACAAGAAAAAAGCAAGGGAAATTCTTAATATACCGGCTGATATAAAACTTATAGTATCCTTTGCAGGCAGTCTCGGAGCAAGAGAGTTTAACAATGCCGTTATAGAAATGATGGACATTGAAAAAGACAATAAATCAATTATGCATATCCATGCGACGGGAAGATATGGATTTAAATGGATGCCCGGGAAACTTGCGGATATAGGTATCACACCTGCGAATTATCCACATATTCAGGTTCGAGAGTATATAGATGATATGTGGAATGTTATGGCGGCAGCAGATGTGGTAATAGGAAGAGGCGGCGCAGGAACTATTGCAGAACTTCTTGCCCTTGGAAAGCCCGCAATACTTGTTCCGTCACCAAACGTAACTCATAATCATCAGTATCATAACGTAATGTCACTTGTTCGTGAAAATGCGGCTATGATACTTGAAGAAAAGGATATGGACGGCAAAAAGTTCATTGAAATGACAGAAAAAATTCTGTTTAATAAAGAGTTTGAAAAAAATCTTTCCGATAATGCGATAAAACTTGCTATTTACGATTCTTCACAAAAAATATACGAGGAACTTATGGACATAAAGAATAGAAAGTAACCTAACGCACTCCGACAACATATTATGTGTTGTGAGTGAGGAGTGGTATTCTTTATGAGCAAACTTATTGTGAGAGGACCGTCAATTATTGATGGTGAAATATTTGTATGCGGTGCAAAAAACAGTGCATTGCCGTCGCTTGCGGCAACAATACTGACTGAAGAAACGGTCTATTTACATAATTGCCCTTATATCCGAGACGTAAGAAAAACGTTTGAAATAATTGAATGTCTGGGAGGAAAAGTATCTCATGACAGAAATACCTCTTGTGTTAACTGCAAAGGGGTATGCAGCGGAAATATTCCGAATGTGCTTATGAGAGAAATGAGATCATCTATAATTTTTATCGGCGCATTGATAGCAAGGGTAGGTAAAGTAAAGTTTTCATGTCCGGGGGGTTGTGAACTCGGTCCGAGACCTATAGATTTACATATTAATTCTCTAAGACAGTTAGGTGTATATTTTGAATATGAAAATGATGCTATAACTGCGTATTGCAACGGTCTTAAAGGTGCAGATATTGTTCTTGAATATCCCAGTGTGGGTGCAACTGAAAACATAATTCTTGCGGCGGCGCTGGCAAGTGGAAAAACGACTGTAAATGGTGCCGCTAAAGAACCTGAGATAGTTGATCTGCAAAATCTACTCAATGCAATGGGGGCAAAAATCAGCGGTGCAGGAACAGATTTTGTAGAAATTGAAGGAGTGTCTTCACTCCATGGCACACATCATGCTATAATAGGTGATAGAATTGAAGCGGCAACATATCTTGCTGCTGCATCAATGACAGCGGGACACATTATCTTAAGAGGCTGTGACAGTTCACATATAGTCCCTATTTTGTCTGTGCTTGAAAATGGTGGTGCAGAAATAACAGTGTCAAAGGACTGTATTGAACTGACACAAAAAAACAGACCTGTGGCACCAAATAAAATTATTACAAGACCGTATCCTGATTTTCCTACAGATGCACTTGCTATATTTGTGGCATACGGCGCTGTCGCTGACGGTAAGTGTGAATTCTATGAAACTGTTTTTCAGAACAGATTTGAACATGTCGGTCAACTTCTTCGGTTTGGCGCAAATATACGTGCAAAGTCAAAATACGCATGGGTAGGAAATGCCGAGCAGTTTAATGCTGCTGATGTATACGCCACTGATCTTCGTGGTGGTGCTGCTATGGCACTTATGGCACTTTGTGCTCAGGGAGAATCATCTATATCTAATTTTGAACTTGTTGAGCGTGGTTATGAAGATATGTCATTAAAACTAAATTTACTTGGATGTAAAACTGAAAGGAAATAAGCATTGAAAGAGTCTAATCGAAAAGTAAGTGGTGCAAGAAAGCACCGTCGCAGAGTGAGGATAAGGAGACTTATCCTTGTTCTGGTGATATTTATGCTGGTAGTGGGCTTCTTTTTCGGAGGTCTTTATTATGCTGTATCAAAATTTCTTAAGGTTAACAATATAGTTGTCTGCGGAAGCAGTATGTATACCGAACAGGATATAATAGATACATCTGCTCTTAAAGATGACGGTAGTGACAATATGATATTTTTGTCATTTAAACGTATTAAAGAAAATATAAAATCAAGGTTGCCGTATATAAAGAATGTTAAAATTTATCGTAGCTATCCGGATACTATCATTATCGAAGTTGAACCGAATCAGCCTTTTGCACAGATAGGCACTGAAGATAATAAATATCTTGTTGATGAAGGTATGAAAATATTGTCAGAAGTAACTGAAACGGAATATGATTATCTTGAAGTTAATACCCTTCTTGCAGATGACCAAAAGATAGGACAAAGTCTTGAGTTTAGGGAAGAAAAATCCCGTGAGATTTTTGAAAATGTGATAGAACAATGTGAAAAAAATGGTCTGCTTGAGGATATGAATACCATAAAATTGAGTGATGCTTTTGACATATATATGATTTACGATGACAGGATACAGATAGCATTAGGGGATTATACGGAGATAAATTCCAAGATACAGTTTGCTGCAAATATAATTGCACTCCGTCCCGAAACAGACAAAGGAATAGCGGATGTGCGCAGTACACAGCAGGCATATTTTAGATTAACCAGAAGTTAACTTTAATTTTTACTATTGAAATAATAATAATACTTTGATAAAATAATTTTATATATTAAAATGTGGAGGATTGAAAAATGGGATTTGCTTTTGACAATGACGGTTTTTATCCGGTAAATATAAAGGTTGTCGGAATAGGCGGTGCCGGCAATAATGCTGTTAACAGGATGATCAGCGGCGGAATAAGCAGCGTTGAATTTATAGCAATTAATACGGACAAGCAGGCACTCTTGCTTTCAAGAGCTACGCAGAAGTTGCAGATTGGTGAAAAGCTTACTAAAGGACAAGGTGCAGGTGCTAATCCTGAAAAAGGTCAGCGTGCTGCTGAAGAAAGTAAAGAAGAAATTGCAGCTGCAATAAAGGGCAGCGATATGGTATTCATAACAGCAGGTATGGGCGGCGGAACAGGAACAGGCGGTGCTCCCGTAGTTGCAGAAATAGCTAAAGATATGAATATACTTACTGTAGGCATCGTTACAAAGCCTTTCAATTTTGAAGGCAGAAGAAGGATGATGCAGGCTGAGGAAGGTATCCGCAGTCTTAAGGAACGAGTGGATGCACTTGTTGTTATACCAAATGAAAGACTGAAATTTGTTTCGGAGACACCTATCACTATTTCAAATGCATTTGAGGTTGCGGATGACGTACTCAAACTCGGCGTTGCAAGCATTTCCGATCTTGTAAATCTTCCCGGTTATATAAATCTTGACTTTGCAGATGTTACAGCCGTGATGAAGGATGCAGGGTATGCACATATGGGCGTTGGTACAGGTTCCGGCGAAAATATGGCTGAAGAAGCTGCAACTATGGCAATTTCGAGTCCTCTTATCGAAACATCTATCAATGGGGCAAAGGGTGTCATAATCAGCATTACTACATCACCTGATGTAAGTCTTGAAAGTATTGAAAAGGCTTCGGCTATGATAGCAGATGCGGCTAATCCCGATGCAAACATTATATGGGGTACATCATTTGATCCTGAAATGAAGGACAAAATGAGAGTGACTGTTATTGCAACGGGCTTTGACAATGTTTTAACTGAACCGGCTCCCAAAAAGGAAGAAGAAAAAAAGCCTGAAACTGAAACTAAAAGGGAGTTTGCACCTTTTGATTCTAAAATTGATTTTGGTAAGGTGAGGGTTGGAGAAGGTACTCTTGTTACAACCGGAAAAGTTATAGATGATAGTTACGAACCCGAAATCAAACCTTCTGTAAAAAATATTTCAGATGATGACGGTATAGACAATATAGATGATATTTTGTCCATTTTCAAAAAGAAAGACTAAGTACAATTAAATTAAAAAGCACACTGTATTTTTGTACAGTGTGCTTTTGTTATATTTTCGGTTTTTGATAAATATAATTAATCAGAATTATATTAAGGAGAATGGAATATGAATGAGAATGCAAACAGCGGATTTAAATACTGTAAAACGCTTTACAAAAACGGAATACTTGGGCATTGTGAAGAACATATTAATTTACCTGACTATTATCCGAAAATAAGTAATATAGTCTGTTGTGATGCGAGAATATATACCACAGATTATAATGTTATGGATGGTATGCTTAATCTCAGTGGAACGGCAGATGCCTTTATCATTTACATGGGTGATAACGGTGAATTGGTTCCTATTTCGAAAAGTATTAATATATCAGAGAAAATGCCTGTAAAAAATATGACCGATGATGCACAGGTTATGGTTACTCTTATAAAGGATAACATAAGTGCTAAAGGAAGTGGTAGTCATACAGAGATAAAATGTAATTACAGAATGGAAATTTGCGTTGTGGGCAACAATAATGCAAATACGGATATTTCACCTGATGCCGAAGTAAAAAGTGAAATGAAAAAAATAATGAAACTCTGCTTTTGCGAAAGAAAAAATACATATATTGAAGAAGATATAGTTCTTACCGCCCAGGATGAAACGCCTAAAAGGTTACTTTTTAATAACGGGTATGTTTCGGTAGATGAATGTAAAGTAGTGACAGGAAAACTTATAGCCAAAGGAACGTTACACATCTATGCAGTTTATGAAAATACATCGGGAGGAATATCGGTTAAAAAGTGTGATATTCCATTCAATAGAGTATTTGACGGTACATCATCAGGTGAAAATGCAAAAGCAGTATGTTCTATGGAACTGTCTGATCTAAAAATGGAAATGTATGACGATAATACAGGAGAAAACCGTATTATAGCCTGTGAAGCAAATGTAATATGCGATGCAGAGCTTTATGAAGAAAAAGAAGAGGCAATTCCTGTTGATGCATTTTCATATGAAGCTGAAAGTACAGTCGAAAAAGAGGAAGAACTAATTATTACAGATGTAGTAAGAGAGTGTGCAGACGGTAAATTTTCGGCATCTATGCAACTTGATGATAATGTGCGCAGTATTGAGATGGTTTATGCAGACCCTGTAATTGACGGTGCGGTAAGAGAAGACAATAATGCCGCTATAGCAGGCAATATCAATGTTAATATACTTGCTCTTGATAATGAAGGCAAAATGGTTTATAGACAGATTACAACGCCTTTTGAAATAGTTTTTGAAAGCAGTCCGGGTTGCAGAATATTAAGAGCCGGAGCTTATACTGATAATGTTGATTACAATATATCATCAGCAGGTGAACTGACAGTCACCGGCAATATCTGTGCTTTTTATATGTGTGCGACGGAAGAAGCCGTAGCATATGTTTCTGCTATGACTGAAAGTGCGGAAAAACTGCCAAAACGAAAAGCAATAACCGTATATTATCCTGAAAAAGGTCAGTCATGGTGGGATATTGCAAAGAGATTTCACATTGATAAAAACAGACTTTGCCGTGATAACGGTGACACTGAAATACCCGGGAAAGCGGTAATAATTCCGAGAAAGTGAGGGCAATTGTAATGGAGAATTTTGATATTTATTCGGATATTTCACAAAGAACAAACGGCGATATTTATATAGGTGTTGTAGGACCTGTAAGAACAGGAAAATCCACCTTTATTAAGAATTTTATGTCCACTCTTGTAATGCCTCAGATTACTGATGAAAATACAAGATTAAGGACAATGGATGAACTGCCCCAAAGTGGCTCGGGAAAAACGATAATGACTACCGAACCTAAATTTGTTCCCAACGAAGCTGTAAAAGTAACTCTTGGAGATAATGCTCAGTTTAAAGTACGACTTATTGACTGTGTTGGCTATATAGTTAAAGATGCTTTGGGATATATGGAAGAGGGAAATAACAGAATGGTGAAAACTCCCTGGAGTGAATCACCGATGCCGTTTGAAGAAGCGGCAGAAAAAGGCACAAGAAAAGTTATATGTGACCATAGTACTATAGGAATTCTCGTAACTACAGACGGCAGCATAGGCGAACTTCCGAGAAGCGCATATGTAGACGCTGAGGAAAGAGTTGCTACAGAACTTAATGCAATAAACAAACCTTATGTGATAATCGTAAACACAGTAGCACCGGACAGCAGAAGCAGCACTGAACTTTGTAATGAATTGCGTGAAAAATACGGCGTTCCCGCTCTTGCTGCAAATGTCGAAAAGATGAGTGAGAAAGAAATAAAAAACATACTCGAAGCCATACTTCTTGAATTTCCGATCAAAGAACTTCACATAGACATTCCAACGTGGATAGAGGCAATCCCCGAAGAAAATCCCGTCAAAGACGGTATTTATAAATGTATAATATCCGCTGCATCAGATGTGACAAAAATAAGCGAAGTATCTCGGGTCGCCCAGAGGATTTCGGAGTGTGAATATGTAAAAGGTGTTGCTGTTACAAGTAGTGATCTTGCACAGGGGATTTCAGAACTTACAGTGGATGTTGACAGACAGCTTTTTTATGACCTGCTTTCAAAACAGACCGGACTTGATATAGCTGATGATGGGACACTTGTGAAAATCTTGTGTGAAATGTCAGCACTTAAGCAGAAATATGAAAAGTTCAGCGGAGCACTTGAACAGGTTGAAGCAACCGGTTACGGTATTGTTACACCGACACTTTCCGATATGCAGCTTGATGAGCCTGAAATAATAAAACAGGGCTCAAAATACGGTGTGAAATTATGTGCGACTGCACCGTCTATTCATATGATAAGAGCAGATATAAGAACTGAAGTTTCGCCTATTGTAGGAAGTGAAGCTCAGTCTAATGATCTCATAAAATATCTGTTTGCGGATTATGAAACAGATCCTTCAAAAATATGGGATTCAAATATATTTGGAAAATCCTTACATCAGCTAATGGGAGAGGGTCTTCACAGTAAACTTGAAAGAATGCCTCAAGAAACCCGTGATAAACTGCAGTTAACACTTGAAAGAATGATAAATGACGGATGCAACAGACTAATATGCTTCATTCTTTAAAATGGATTTCTGATTGGCTTATAAACAAAATATGCTATTATACTATAAAAAAAGATTAAAAGGATAGTATATAATGGCACAGTATATTACATATAAATATGAACAGCTCAACAAATTATGTAACGATGCTTTTGCTAAACTCGGCTTTGAAAAGGATGAATGTCAGATAATTTCTGGTGTTTTACTTCTCTCTGATCTTTACGGCATTGAATCACACGGTATGCAGAGACTTGTACGTTATCACAAGGGCATAGAAAAAGGTCTTATCAAGGTTGAAGCAAAGCCTGAAGTGGTATTTGAAACACCCGTTTCAGCAGTTATTGACGGACATTACGGTATGGGCAGCACTGATGCGGCAAGAGTTCTTCATGATATTGTGAGCAAAGAGGGTGGCGGAATTCTTCCTCTTGGCGGCGAAGAAGAAAAGACAGGCAGCCATAAGGGTTACGGCTACGGTATGTTTGTTGAAATCTTCTGTTCTATTCTTTCAATGGGTATCACTTCAAATCATACTCATATTGGAAACAAGAGCGGTACATGTCACGGATTTATTGCAATTGATCCTAAAGTATTCGGCAATGCCGCTGCGATTAAGGAACATTTCTCTAGATTCCTTCAGGAACTTCGTGAATCAGCCAAGGCTCTCGGTCAGAACAGAATATATACTCACGGTGAAAAAAAGCATTTTGCAAATGATGATCGTATGAAGAACGGTATTCCCGTAAATGTGAATACTGTTGCGGAAATGAAATCATTCTGCGAATTTGCAGGTCTTGATGTTGAAGAATATCTTGGCTCAGAGGCAGTAAATCTTAAGGAAAAAGAAAGCAGTTACAAATAATTTGTTTTATTAAAAGCGGATGCATAGTGCATCCGCTTTTTTCATATATTCTATTGAGGTGAAAATATATGGAAACAAAAAGAGAAAGATATTCTGTAGTTAAGGGGAAATATACACCCAAGAAAGAAAAAAAGAGAAAAGCATCACCGATTCTTACTCAGACGGCGGTGAGTATACTGCTTGTCTGTCTGGGTGTGGCCATCAACAGTATTCATAATAGAACAACAGAAAAATATAAAGATATGCTTTCTGCATCGCTTACTGTTGGAGGTGATCTGGGTGATGTGAGCAAAGTGCTCAAAACATTTTCTTCAAATTTGAAAGAAATATCAAACGACAGTGATTATGTTTCTCCTCTTGAGGGCTATGTGACAGACTCATTTGGAACACGTGTTAATCCTGTTACACAGGAGGAGAGTTTTCATTACGGTATAGACATAGCGGCGGCAGAGGGGACTCCGATAACGGCGGCAAGAGACGGACAGGCGGTATACTGTGGAGATGATGAATATTACGGTAATTACATAATTCTCAAGCACGGAGAAGATATTTTTACAGTTTACGGTCATTGTAAAGAGATACTTATAAAAGAAGGGGATATGATAGAAACCGGCGATGAGATAGGTACGGTAGGCTCAAGCGGTCAGTCTACCGGAAATCATCTGCATTTCGGCATAAAAATCAGTGGGGAATATGTTGATCCAAAGGAGTATATTGAACTGTGAGCATAACTGTAACGTTGCCTTTTATAGGTATGTGTTTGATGTTTATTATAATTGATGGCACACTTCTGCCGATAGCTGTGCTTGTTTTTGCATTTCTTCATGAATTCGGTCATCTTATTTCGATGAAATTATGTGGGTATAAAGTAAAACGTTTCGAAGTAACAGCGGTAGGAGGAAATATTGTTTGTGAAGACGCTCACAAATCTTATTTTCGGGATATTATTGTTGCATTAAGCGGACCGCTGATGAATTTTATTTTACTTGTTATCCTATATAAAATGATAGGATTTGGATTCTTTTCAAAAAACGGAATGTTTTATCTTGCAGTAAATTTTCTGCTGATGGCAGTAAATATGCTTCCTGTTTCGTGTCTTGACGGAGGACGAGCATTGTCTGCATTCTTATCTTACTTTGTTCTGCCGGACAAGCGGGAAAATATAATGCATGTAATATCATTAATATTCAGTACCGTTCTTATAGCAGGAGGGGCATATCTGCTTTATATTACAGGATTTAATTTTTCTTTGCTTCTTATAGGTGTTTATTTGACATTTATGCTATTGAAAGTAGGCTGTAAATAATATAAAATAATAATATATTTATTTGCGGAGGATGTTTTGGATAAATTAGATTTGTTATTGCGCAGTGTTCAGAAACCTGCAAGATATATCGGTAATGAAGTAAACAGTATACATAAAAATAAAGCTGATGTGGATTTCAGAATGGCTATGTGCTTTCCCGATGTCTATGAAGTGGGAATGAGTCATCTTGGTTTAAAGATACTTTACGGTGTTATAAATGAGATTGACGGCATGTGGTGCGAAAGGGTATTTTGCCCGCATGATGATATGGAGCAGAAATTAAAGGACAATGCTATGCCTTTATTTGCGCTCGAAAGCGGTGACCCGATAACACATTTTGATGCTCTGGGCTTTACACTTCAGACAGAAATGTCTTTTACAAACGTGCTTAATATTCTGGAACTCGGACACATTCCGCTGAAAAGTGAAGATAGAGGAGAGGATATGCCTTTTGTCATTGGCGGAGGTCCCTGTGCATATAATCCGGAACCTGTACATAGCTTTTTTGATATGTTTAATCTTGGTGAAGGGGAGGAAATGCTTCCGAATCTTCTTATCAAAATAAGGGAATGTAAGAAAAAAGGGTTATCAAGGCTTGATACGCTTAAGGAGTGTGCAAAACTTGACGGGATATATGTTCCTTCGTTTTATGAAGTTGATTATAATGACGACGGTACAATAAAAGGAAGAAGAACGCTGGTACCTGAAGCAAAGGATACTATAACAAAACAGGTGGTAAAAGATTTATCGGCAATGTATTATCCGGATAAATTTATAGTACCGTTTTGTGAGGTTGTTCACGACAGGGCTATGCTTGAAGTGTTCAGAGGATGTACAAGAGGTTGCCGTTTTTGCCAGGCAGGTCAGCTTTACAGACCTATAAGAGAAAAAAGTGTAGAGGCACTCAACGAGCAGGCAAAAAAACTTATAAGTACAACGGGATATGAGGAAATGTCACTGACATCTCTTTCTACAAGTGACTATACGAGGCTGTTTGAACTCATTGATATGCTTAATTCGTGGTGTGAAAAGGATATGATAAGTCTGTCACTTCCTTCACTTCGTGTGGATAATTTCTCGATGGAACTTATGGACAGAGTGCAGAAAGTGCGAAAGGGCGGTCTTACTTTTGCACCTGAAGCAGGTTCACAGCGTATGCGTGATATTATCAATAAAAATGTCACTGAAGAGCAACTCAGAAATACATGTCGTATAGCTTTTAAAGGTGGTTGGCACACCATCAAATTGTATTTTATGATGGGACTTCCTTATGAAACAGAAGAAGACGTTATGGGTATAGGAAAGCTCGGTTATACTGTGCTTGAAGAGTATTTTAAAGGAATACGTGAGGGAGAGTATACCAAAGACGGCGGTGTCAATATCAGATTGTCCGTTGCGTGTTTTATTCCTAAACCGTTTACACCTTTCCAATGGGTAGGCCAGGACACAAAGGAAAATCTGAGAAAAAAACAGATTGCTCTTAAGGGCTCAGTTCACAGCAAAAAGATTACAGTTCACTATCACGATTCGGACATAAGTGTGCTTGAAGCAGTGCTTGCGAGAGGTGACAGAAGACTTGCACCAGTAATAGAAACGGCATTCAAAAATGGTTGTAAGATGGATAACTGGGACGATCATTTCAAATATGACGTCTGGCTTGATGCGCTTGAGCAACACGGACTTTCAAAAGAATTCTATGCTAACAGAGTTCGTGATTTTGATGAAATTCTGCCTTGGGATTTTATCGATATCGGTGTCAGCAAGGCTCATCTTGTAAGAGAAGCGAAAAAAAGTATGGAAGCTGCAACTACAGCGGATTGCAGAACACGCTGTCAGGGTTGTGGTGCGGATAAACTTTGCGGAGGTTACTGCCATGCAAAAGGTTAGAATATATTTTACAAAAACGGGCCGCGCAAAGTATATTTCCCATCTGGATTTAATGCGGACATTTATGCGTGCAATTAAAAGAAGCGGTGTTAAAATTAAGTATACCGAAGGATTCAACCCTCATCCTCATATGGTATTTGGCAATCCGCTTTCACTTGGATATGAAAGTATAGCTGAGATATGCGAAGTTAAACTTATCGACGATGTTGCATTAAAGGATGTTAAAGATGCTATCAATGCGCAGATGCCTGAGGGGATTGAAATCAGGGATGTACTCCCGATAAAAAAAGAACTCAAGCAGATAGGCTATTGCAGATACCGAATTACAATAGAAGATAAAAATGCCTTTAGTGATAATGATGTAAAATCGATAGTTGGACTCTTTTCGGGTGACAAACTTGAAATAGTTAAAAAGAGTAAGTCATCGGAAAAAACCATGGACATACTTCCGCTTATTGCAGAGTTTGACTGTGCGTTGCAGGAGGATAAGCTTGTTATTACGGCAGCGGTTTCGTTTAATACCAATATAAGCTTAAATCCTGACCACATTCTCAAGGCTATTGCAGAAAAGACGGATATATTATCTGATGAGTATTATGCAACTTTCTTAAAAGTTGCAACACTTGATTATGAACTTAATGATTTCAGATAGTGTTGCAAATACTGTTAAATTGTGCTAATATATAAAAATAAGGGAGTAGTCAGCGCTTTTGTATAGCGTGATAGGATCAACATTCTCAAGAAAATAATTTCTTGTGGTTTTATCTTAAATGACGAGACTTATCTGCTCAAATAGGGCAGATAAGTCTCTTTTTTATTAGAGGAGAAATGTTATGAGTACATTGGAATTGTTTGTGTTGGCAGTAGGCCTTTCTATGGATGCGTTTGCCGTAGCAATTTGTAAAGGGCTTTCCGTAAAAAAACTGTCACCAAAGCATGCAATAATAACAGGCTTGTATTTTGGAGGGTTTCAGGCAGGTATGCCTCTTATAGGTTATTGTCTTGCCCGTTATTTTAAAGATTTAATTGTCAGCGTTGACCACTGGATAGCTTTTGTGCTTTTGGGAATTATAGGTTTTAATATGATAAAAGAATCCAGGGAAAATGCAGAAACACTCTGCGATTCATTTTCTTTCGGAGCAATGCTTCCGCTTGCGGTTGCTACAAGTATTGATGCACTTGCAGTCGGTGTAACATTGGCGCTTATGAGCGTGAATATACTTTCCGCAGTAAGTTTTATCGGTGTTATCACATTTTCATTTTCATGTGTCGGCGTTTGTATAGGAAGGGTATTCGGAGCCAAATTCAAATGTAAAGCAGAGGCGTTTGGCGGAATTGTATTAATTGTTATGGGGGTTAAAATATTATTTGAGCATCTGGGGATATTAGGATGATGAAAGGGCGATTCTGATGGAAACAAAATGGTTGAGGACGTTATTCAGAAGAAGGCTGTTTGTCTGTCTGCTTATATTGGGACAGATAGCAACACTGATTTTGTTGTTGTATAACGGGGCAAAGGTGTATTTGCCTGTAAGTGCGGGTCTTACAGTAATCAGTTTACTTATAACGCTGTTTATCATATCTAAAAGAGGTAAAAATGCCTTTAAGCTTACATGGGTATTTACTATATTGTCGTTTCCTATTTTTGGAGGCTTCTTTTACCTTCTTTTCAGATTCCAGAATTCAGCCACGAAAATGAAAAAGTTTTCACGTGAAGTAAAAGAGAAAGTTGACGGGGCATACGAATACGGAGATGATGTTTTTGAGCAGGCAAAGGAAGAATACCGTTTTTGTGCGCAGGATATAAACTATCTCTACGAGTATGCAGGTTTTCCTGTGTATAAGAATACTGTCGCAAAGTATCTTACACCCGGAGAAAAGAAACTTGAAGCACTTATACAAGAACTAAAAAATGCCAAAAGATATATTTTTCTTGAATATTTTATCATAGACGACGGTCAAATGTGGAATGCAATTCTTGATGTTCTGAAAGAAAAAATATCACAGGGTGTAGAAGTAAGAATTATGTTCGATGATATTGGTTGTTTTCTCAGAATACCCAAGAATTATACGGAAAAACTAAAGTCATATGGTATCAAATGTACTGTTTTCAATCCTTTCCGTCCTGTATTCAGTGCAACACAAAATAACCGCGACCATAGAAAAATTGCCGTTATAGACGGTAAAGTTGCTTTTACAGGCGGTATAAACATTGCTGATGAATACATCAATGCTTATGAAAAACATGGGCACTGGAAAGATGCTTCTATTATGCTAAAGGGAGATGCTGCGTGGAGTTTTACTGTTATGTATCTTCAAATGTGGGCAATATGTAATGACGGTAAGTTTGATGATATCGAAAAGTACCGACCTGCCGAAAGGGAAATTATGACTGACGGCGGATATTACCAGCCTTATTCGGACAGTCCTCTTGACAGCGAACATGTAAGTGAACACATATATATGAAAATAATCAGCAGTGCAAAAGACTATGTTTATATAAATACACCGTATCTTATATTAGATGACAATATGGTTTCAGCACTTACACTTGCGGCAAAAAGCGGTGTTGATGTCAGAATATGTACCCCCAAGATTTATGACAAGAAGCTTGTTCACATGACTACGGTATCCTACTATCGTGAACTTATTGAAGATGGCGTGAAGATATATGAGTACACTCCCGGTTTTATGCATGCAAAAACATTTGTGTCTGATGATATAACAGCAACGGTAGGAACAGCCAATCTTGATTTCAGGAGTCTTTACCTGCATTATGAATGCGGTGTGCGCATTTATGGCGGTGAAGTGATATCGGAGATGAAAAAAGACTATTTGAATACAATAGAAAAATGCGAAGAAATTACTCTGGAAAAGTGCAAAGCGGGATTTTTTAAAAGCCTGTGGCAGTCAGTGTTAAGAATATTTGCTCCGCTTCTTTAAAACAAAAAACGATGGTTTTACCATCGTTTTTTGTTTTAGAATAAATCTTTGAGTTTTACATTGATTCCGCTTTCGTTAAAATGGTTATCAAACTGTCCGGATATAAAGAGCTTTTCAAAAACAAGCAAATATAAAAGGTTCTGATATCTCCTCATCTTTAAGTCGTCGTAAATATGTTTTTCGCTTATCTCATTATTGTCTTTATATGAACGGTGTTTAATCAGATATGAGTGAAGTTTCCAACTGAGACGTGTAAATAAGTTCTTATCTGTTTTTGAATGCCACTTACTTTTTTCAATGAGCTTATAAAATGATGTAAGTTCATCATCATTTGCAAACAGGTCAAAATAATTTGTTTCACTGCCAATATCTTCGTGATTCACAATGTCGTAGACCTCATTCTTAAAATGCTCTTTACAATTTTGCTTGAAATATTCGTTTGTAAATCCATCAAGTTCTTTTGTTGCATCCGCAACATTTATAACGCGGTCATCAGCATAAGGATAACGGGTATCAATGCCGAATGAATTTGCCATTATACCGCTTTTTTTGAGGATGGAAAGCGTGCCGATTTCAAATGGATATAGAGTGCTTGAATACTGTATACCGTGAATACCAAGCCTTTTATGACGTTCTTCTTTCGTATGAAAATGCTTGTTGTAAATTTGATCTGCACATTCTTCACATATAAGTGTGGTTATACCTTTGTTTGAAAGAGCATTTGACAATGCGTACTTAAGAAAGAGATCTGCGTCATTCATTGCTCCTTCTATACGCCATACTATGTCCGGAAGATGCTGTAAATTGTTGCTGTCAACGACAGTTTCGTAAAGGGTTACATCATCATATAATTTTGATATTTCCTTGGCATAAGTAAGTTCGTTGTCGTCTTTGCTGCTGACGTTAAATGCATTTAACGGTGCGGATGTCACTTTTCTTAAGGCATACAGAATGTAATTTGACGCATGTCCTGAAGAAAGAATGATATTCGGAGAAGCTGTATCAAGGCAAGATCTTGCAACTGATTGTAAAAGAACGTCGTTAAAAACGGATTTGCCTTCTTCCTCGGTCATTTCGACTGACGGATATCTGACATGCTCGATTGAATATTTACCGCCCAAAACAACAAGTGCCTGTGAGTAGCAAAGTTTGTACAGACCGTTTATGAGAGTTTCGTTACTGTTGATTATTCCGTTTAAAAGAAAATCATCAATAACATCTTCGTTGAGAGAACGCGGAGCCTTGCAATAGGTATATATAACCTTTATAGATGTGCTGATATAGATGTTTTCGCTGTCTTCAGCAAAATAAACAGCAAAAGGTGAGGTAACAGAGTCATGTACTACGGTAAGCATATTTTCTGTGTGATTTTTAAAAATGATAATGTAATTACCATGAATATGTTCGGTGATATTTACACCATACTCTTTGTAGAGAAGAGCAATCTTCTCGCAGTCATTAATTTTATTGTTGTCACAGAAAACTCTACCAAGTATTTCAAACGAAATGTCATCTGAAGAAAAGGTTACAACATTCTGCCCGAAAAGTTCGACCTGACCGTCGCTCTTGTGACAGATAGCATAAAGATTTCTCATAATAATCTCCTGTTTTATTATCTTTATAAAAGAAAAATGCAGATAGCGAGTATCTGCATTTTATTGGTCTAAGTGGAGAGATTCGAACTCTCGGCCTCTTGAACCCCATTCAAGCACGCTACCAACTGCGCCACACCTAGATTTGTTGCTCACTAAGTGTAGCACATTTGAAACTAAAATGCAAGACTTTTTTTATAATCCGAGAAAAATTTTATATTCTTCGAGTGTTAAATCGTTACTTTCTATGAAAGTAGCATGTTCAGTTCCCACATATCTGAAATGCCATGGTTCAAAGGTATATCCCGTAATATTTTCCTTGCCGAGAGGGTATCTCAATATAAAACCATAGTTGCGTGCATTTTCTTTCAGCCATTTACCGCTTTCGCTGTCGGAAAAAGAAGAGATAAGGGGATCGTTTCCGTGAACCGACAACCATTCCGATGATGTTATGTCAAGACAAAGACCTGTGTGGTGTTCACTCTTACCGGGATATGCCACTATTGAAAGAGCTGCGGCAACGGCGTCTTCGTTACTATAACCTTTTGCAAGATACTGATTTACTTTTCTTGTGTAGAGGGACTGCTGTTTATCTATCGAACGGTATGCAGAGTGGACAACAAGATGTATGCCGTCACGCTCAGCAGCTTCTGACATTTCACGATAAGCATCGACTATTCGTGAATCTGCCTTGTAATTGCCGTATACGGTTGCAAGAGTCATATCTATTTCGGCAGTCAGAGGGTATTCTTTGTTGACTAGAATTAATTGCCAGTCAGTATTGTCAATGGGGTTGGTTTGCGGTTTGGGTTCGGGTTTGGGTTCGGGTTTGGGTTCAGGCTGCGGTTCAGGTTCCGGATCCGGTTCAGGTTGTGTTTGAGGTTCGGGGTCTGAAACGTCGGGTACAATCTCGTCAATAACGGGTATCGTAGTATCATTTTCGTATATTTCATGTTTTGTGTTTTTTTTGCATGAACACAGTGTAAAAAGTGTCACGGCTATCAGAAAAAAGGCAATAAGTTTATTTTTCATTAATATTCACTCCCGGTAAATTACTTCTTTTATTCTATCATAAATAAAAATGTTTTGCCACTCTATTTGACACATTTTGCAAAGTAAGCCGATTATAATCGAGATGGTGAATGTATGTGGTATATCTGGACGAAATGTTTTTGTTTAATGCTATAATGGATTATATACTTCTGTCTCTATGCAACAGAATTTCCCTGGGTAAAGGTCGTAAACGGAACATATTGATCTCGGCACTGCTTGGAGGACTTTTCTCATGTGTAGGTTACATATTTAGATTGCATTGCATATTTGGAGTGCTTTTTGCATTAATATGTTCATTCGTTGCTTTTGGATTTTCACTCAAAACATCATTTTTACTTATTGTTGTATCATCATTATACAGTGGTTTGCTTGAAATATTATCGAAATTTATCGGGATTAACACCGTAAATGGTTTTGGATATATAGATTTTTCTCTTGCTTTGCTTGTTATTTTATCGCTTTTGATATATTTTCCGGTAAAACTGTGTTTTTTTATATACAACAGAAAAAATTCCAATAAGACGGAAAAAGCAATTCTTATGACAGAAAAGGGAAATCTTGTTTTTAACGTTATGATTGACAGTGGGTGTACACTATCCTGTGGCACTGTTCCCGTACTTCTTGTATCATCGCAGTTATTTAATTGTGAGGGAAGTATACCTGTAAATTATAAAACTGTCGACTCAAGCGGAAAGATAATGTGCAGTTATTATTCTGCTTTTGTAGGAAATCGTTATTTTGATAAAGTAGCAGTTGCTGCAATAGATTTTTCAGGTGATGAATATCAGGGTATATTTCCGATGTATGCCCTGGGAATGTGAGGTAATGATGAAGAAACTCTTTTTATGGATAATTGAAAAATGTCGCAATCTGTTTTCGGGTAAAGATGTTCATTACATAAACGGCAATGAAACGCTTCCTCCGCCATTGTCTGTGGAAGAAGAGAGTAATTATGTTGAGGCATTGTCAAAAGGCGATTTAAAAGCCAGACAGGCACTTATAGAACATAACCTTCGGCTTGTGGTATATATAGCGAGAAAATTTGAATCAACCGGTATAGGTATTGAAGATCTTGTCTCAATAGGAAGTATCGGACTGATAAAAGCGATAAATACTTTTAATTCATCTAAAAATATAAAACTTGCAACATATGCATCAAGATGTATTGAAAACGAAATACTGATGTATATCAGAAAAAACTCATCGAGGAAAATGGAGATATCACTTGATGAGCCGCTGAATGTTGACTGGGACGGTAATGAACTTCTGCTATCAGATATTTTGGGCACTGACGATGATACTGTTTCTAAAGAACTTGATGACGAGGTTGACAGAACAGTGCTCAGAATGGCAATATCAAGACTTGGTGAACGTGAACGTTCTATAATGGAAATGAGATTCGGAATAGGAAGCGGACAGGAAATGACTCAAAAAGATGTAGCTGACGTTCTGGGCATCTCGCAGTCGTATATATCACGTCTCGAAAAAAAGATAATATCACATCTGAAAAATGAAATAATAAGGCTCTCATAGAATAAATTTAGGGTGTAAAGTAAATACTCATAATAGAAAATTTTGTGAGGATATTTGCTTTGCACTATAATAAAGTTGTAATATGCGGAATTAATACCGCAGACATCAAGGTGCTGACAAAAAAAGAAAAAGATGAGCTGATGCAGAGAATTAAAAGAGGTGACAAGCAGGCACAGAATGAGTTCATTAACGGAAATCTCCGGCTCGTATTAAGTGTCGTAAAAAGATTTTCTGACAGAGGGGAAGAGGCAGATGATTTGTTTCAGGTAGGCTGTATCGGTTTGATAAAAGCAATCAATAATTTTGATGTTGAGCAGGGGGTACAGTTTTCAACATATGCCGTACCAATGAATGTACTTGGTAGAAAAGAGGAAATAATGAGACCAAGAAAATGGACTGAATCCGCTATACAACAGGCTTTCGATAGCTTTATCGAAAAGTATAACAGGTTGCCTACAAAGCAAGAAATGTATGAAAAATACAAAGGTGACTTTCCACGACCATTATCAGTTAAGCTTACTTTAGGAATAACGCTGGATAAATATCTTCTAAATAATTATGGTATATACTATAAAAGAAAACGAGCAAGAATATATGGTGTGCAAGAGGATGATTATTGGATTGAAGATTTTAAAAACCAATATATAAAGTTTGGTTGTCCTACTGAGAAATTATACAATAAATTACGAAATCCGCACACACCGAACACTGAGACGTTGGCAAAAATCATTGGCGTTAAAACATGGAATGGAGTTTTAGAGCATTGTGGATTAATAAAAAAGGAAAAGACTGAATTAGATAGCGAGTTGGTTTTTGTAGAATCATTAGAAAACTATGAAATGCTAAATAATAAACTACAAAATTTTGTTAAAAATTTTTAATAAGCCTACGGGCTTATTTTTTTTTGTGAAAATGAACATATAGTGATTTAAAACTTGTCAGATTAGCTCTTTAGCTAATCTTTTTTGTTTTTGAAACTTTTAGAAAATAAAAGGAGAATAAAATAGTACAAATAATTTACACAAAACTTGGTGATATGAGAAAGGAAGATGAGGGGAAATGAAAATCACGATAGAAATACCTGATACAACCGTTGGTGCATTTTTTAATTATGTTTTCAGTACAGATACAAGAATGGCTATGGGAGTTAGACAAATAGACACAGATGATTTAAAAAGCGGTGAGGTTATAGTTTGCGGAATCGACCACCCAACCGAGAAAGGCGGTGATGAATAATGAAAGATAGATTGATTGAGTTGATAGAATCGGTACGATATTGGGGTAGCGGAACTTCTGTTGAGATTGCCAACTATCTTCTTGAAGACGGTTGGATAAGACTGCCTTGTAAGGTAGGAGATAAAGTATGGATTATAAATAGTCGATTTGATTGCTTACAAAGAAGATTCATAAAGTTTGTTAATGAAGGATATGTGAAAGTAATTAAAATTTCGATGAAACCTATGAAAATCACAATAGAATATCCTGATGTAAATGATAGCGAAGGTAGATGTAAAGGTGCTGATTATTTTGCACATAATATCGGCAAAACAGTATTCCTCAC